>NZ_JABEPH010000159.1:0-12764 GCF_013004495.1 Rhizobium sp. SEMIA 4085 | reverse complement strand
GGCGGTGATGTTGCAGGACGGTGCGGCATTCTCTTCGCTTGTCATCATTCCTGTATCCGGATCGATCTGCGGAGCAGGCTCAGCCATCGCCGCCTGCATGAATTCCCGCCAGATGCGAGCCGGAAGTGCGCCTCCGGTGACCCCCTTCATCGGCGCGTCATCGTCGTTCCCGACCCAGACACCGGCGACCAGGGCGTCCGTGAAGCCGACGAACCAGGCGTCGCGGTTGTCCTGACTGGTACCTGTCTTGCCGGCCGCAAACATGCCAGGATCGGCGTCGCGGCCAGTCCCACGCTCAACGACCAACTGCAGTAACGCCAGAAGGTCCGGCTGATACGGAGAGAGATCAATAGCCGCCGGCACTTGCGCACCCACGCGGAAGCCTCTGGGCTGGCCAGATGCCTGAAATTCGATAATACCCCACGGCTCGACGGGCGACTTTCCAAGCCGTACCGATGCGTAGGCGCCGGTCAGATCGAGCAAACTCACCTCCGAAGCGCCAAGCGACAAGGCAGGTGCCGTCGTCAGGGCAGCGTTTATGCCGAGCTCCTTGGCTGCCGCGGCGACACTGTCCAGTCCCACCTCCTGGGCAAGGGCTGCGGTGGCGGCATTCAATGAGCGAGCAAAAGCCTCCGCCAGCGTAACCCAGCCGCGGTAACCACCCCCAAAATTTTGGGGCGACCATCCGTTTAACTCAATGGGCCCGTCGAGGACCTGATCCGACAGAGAAAGGCCTTTTTTCAACGCAGCATAATAAACGAACAACTTGAATGTGGAGCCGGGCTGACGCATGGCTGTGACGGCACGGTTGAACTGGCTGGTCTTGTAGTCGTGTCCGCCGACCATGGCGACAACCGCGCCATCGGGCGTCATGGCGACCATCGCCGCCTGCGATGCGCCGCGAGCCTTTCCCTCTTCATCAAGCGCGTGTCTCACCACCCGTTCGGCGATTTCCTGCAGGCGCGGTACCAACGTCGTGCGCACTGTCGTCGAGCCGGGAGAGGAGCCCGCGATCTCGCTCGCTTGTGGCGAAATCCAATCGGCGAACCAGCTGCCGGAGCGCGGCGTCGGTGTCGTCGGGTGCAGTTCGGCAAATTCATTCTTGGCGGCGTCGGCTTCTTGCGGCGTAAGCTTGCCGTTGGCGGCCATCGCGTCGAGCACTGTTGCCGTGCGTTGGCGTGCACCCTCGAAATTGTCGATCGGGTTCAACTGGCTCGGAGCCTTCAGCAGGCCTGCCAGCATCGCCGATTCTGGAATATCGAGCGCACCGATATCCTTGTTGAAATAGATCCGTGCCGCTGCAGGCATTCCCGTAGCGCCGGAACCGAGGTAGACCGAGTTCAGGTACCGCGTCAGGATCTCCTGCTTGCCGAGCTTCCATTCCAGCCAGAACGCGATCACCAGTTCCTGGATCTTTCGCTTCAGCGTTCGGTCGCTTTCGAGATACTGCAGCTTGATCAGCTGCTGCGTGATCGTGCTTCCCCCCTGGACAACCGAGCCTGCCTGAAAGTTCCGTATTAGTGCGCGCGCAATGCCTTTCAGGTCGATGCCGTGGTGATCCATGAACCGGCGGTCCTCGATTGAAAGGACTGCATCCACGAGGTGAGGGGGGAATTGTTCGTACCCTGCATAGGGTCCCTGATAGGGGCCCTGCCGAACAAGAGGTTCGCCGTCCGCCGTTTCCAATACAATGACGGGCTTCATGGAACCATCGGCAATCTCTTGCCACGGCACATCCTTCAACGCCCAAGTCAGAACGGAGGCCACGATCAGCAAGCCCAGCAAAGGAAGGAGCGCGACGAGCCCTTTCCATGACCGCAATTTCAGAGGACGGGCCTTCTTTATGCCGGTCATTCCGGCTCTCATGGCTTTGGAAGAAAGCGATGCAAAAGCCGCCGACAGCCGCCGAAACTTCTCATTGGGCGTTCGAGTGCCAGACGTCTGTTGTCTTTTCTCGATGGTTCCGATGCCCTTTCTCATCCACAAAGGGCTGCTTTGCAAAATCGCACGGAAATCATGACGGAGCGCGGCCCTCAGGTCATGAATGGCGCGTGCGCTTTGAGCAAAGGGCGAGGAAGGGTTCACAGCCTCTTTGGATTGTTTCAGCGGTGATGAAGATCCCGATGGTCCCTCGTGAGCCCCAGTTTCTTCTTCCGCGCCTTCAGCTGGAAATCCTTCGCTCTTCGGCAGCTGCACAGATTCGGCGGCAGTGCGATCACCAATCTGATTTGAGCTACCAGTTTGTTTTGAGGAGTCTGCGGTGCTTGCCATTTCTTACCGGCTGGTTGATTTGAAGCAATTAGCGCGCAATGGAGCGGAGGAAAGAACAACTTTGGCACTGCTGTCGCACGTCTTTTCGAATAGAGGTCCACTTGGGAAAATTGATGAGTGAATATTCTCACATCCGAAGCCAGCCTTTTCATGGCAACGCAATATCAAGTCATCAGCGCGCGTGAGCGGCGTTCGCCCGTCCGGCGTCGGCATCCGGTATGACGATAGCAGCATGGTGCGGATCCATCTCCACCAGCCGTCCACCTTCATCGCGAAGGACCAGCTCCCAATCTGGAAGTTCCTTCCGTTCTGTCGGCCCAGATCGTGCCGGCGCCAGGGTTCCCGACCGGACCGGGTTCGGGAGGCTCAGCGTTTAGAGAGGATTACCTGGGTCCAACACGACATCGGCGTGACGTCCGTCTTGCCCCAGTCAAGGTTTGCAACCGCCCGGTCGGTCATAATCCTTTCTGCCTTTTGCGCCCTGTGCGCCGCACGTCCTGCGGCCTCAGATCAGGCCATATTGTCTCGCCTTATTGCGCAGAAAGGGCAGGCCGTTGCCCATCACCTCTGCCTCGTCCCTGGCGACAGGACGCCAGACTGCGAGACCGTAGGCGACTTCCGCTGGCATGTTGATGAAACTCTCCATAGCAAGGCCGCCTTTGAACCCAATGGCCGCAAGTGCTGTATATATCTCGTCCCAAGGGACGTTTCCGTAGCCGGGCGTGCCACGGTCGCTTTCAGACAGGTGGATATATTTTAGATGTTCGCGCGCCTCGAGGATGCCCGTGGCAGCGCCCTTCTCCTCGATGTTCATGTGATAGGTGTCGAGATGCACGAAGATATTGTCGGCGCCGACGCGCTCGATCATCTCGACTGCTTGCCTTGCGGTATTTATCAAATGGTTTTCATAGCGGTTCACCGCCTCGACGCCGAGCTCGATGCTGCGGGACTTGGCGTGCTTGGCGGCGGCCGTCAGCGCGCGGGCGATATTGTCGTACTCTTTCTCCGTCGGCGGCACACCAGTACGCTCGCCAATGCCGCCGAAGATGACGCCTGATAGCGCCAATGCGCCCATGTCGGCCGCTTTGTCGATCGCGACCTTCAGATACTCGATTGCCGCCTCCGGCCGCACCGACGCCCAGGCGTGCTCGGGCAGCCCGAGCGAGCAGACGGCCGGCAGGCTGTGCTTTTCGAGAAGCGCGCGGGTGTGTGGCGCATCGACGGCGGGTGCGTTGAGGAGCGCAATTTCGATGAAGTCCATCTTGTAGGACACCGCAGCTGCGATCGCCTTTTCGGCGCCTGCCTTGTCCCAGTTCATTGTCCACATGCTGGTATGTACGCCGAAGCCTTGCATCGTCTCATTCCTTTCTGCGCAGAACGGTTCTGAAGTGACCGGCAAGCCAGCGCAGCATCATGACGCCGACGAGCAGGATACCCCACACGGCCGTCGCCAGATGCTGGTTGGCGCCGAGAAGATTGAGCCCGGACGAAAAGAGCTGGAGTACCACCAGCGCTGCGAAGACCGGGATCACGCGGCCGAAGCCGCCGAAGGGATTTACCCCGCCAAGGAAACAGGCGAGAACGGTGATGAGCAGGTAGGACTCACCGTGGCCGACGCGCACCGAGTTGAAGCGTGCCAGCATGATGATACCGGCGACGGCACACATCGCGCCCGACAGCGTATAGACAAGGACGATGACCCTGCGTGTGTTCACGCCGGAATAGCGCGCCGCCTCGATGTTGGAGCCGATCATGTAGGTGTTGAAGCCAAGCCTGGTGCGCGAAAGCAGCACATGCCAGAGCGCGACGCACAGGATGAAGATGAGGAGCGGCAGCGGAATCCCCACCACAGAGCCATGGCCGAACGGTCGCAGGAAGGCCGGAAAGCCCGACACGTCCCCGCCGCGGGTCAAGAACTCGCCGAGCCCGCGCAGGAAGATCATCATCGACAGCGAGACAAGGATCGGGTGAGCCTTCGTATAGGCAATGACAAGACCCATGACGACGCCGCTTGCCGCACCTGCGGCAAGCGCAAGCGCCACGCCGAGCAGAAAGGATCCCGGTCCAGCGTCTACGCCGCCGTTGGCCTGCAGCGTCCAAGCCACGGTGAGGCCTGCGATGTTGGCGGTGAAGGTGATGGCGAGGTTGAGCCCTCCCGTCAGGATCGGCAGCAGCATGGCAAGAGTAAGAAGGCCGAGCTCCGGAAGCTGGAAGGCAACGGATCCGAAGGTGGCCCGCGACAGGAACTGCGGCGAAGCGAGGCCGAAGATCACGACCACCAGCACGAAGGCGACGACCGATCCCGCGATTTCCGATCCCAGGAGGTTGCGAGTCCGCCGGACAAGCGTCGTCATCTGCGCCTCCGCTCGGTCTTCAGGATAGGAAGCAGCTTGTCGATCCGGGAATTCGAGAGTGTGATCGCCACGAGAATGATGGCGCCGATAATCATCTTGAACGCGAAGGGTGAAACGCCCATCAGGTTGAGGCCGTTCTGGGTGATCGAGATCAGCAGCACGCCGAGCACGCAGCCGAGCACTGAGCCCTTGCCGCCACCGAGGCGGGCGCCGCCGAGGACGGCCGCGGCAAGCACATCCAGCTCGCGGCCGTAGAGCGCATTTGGCACGACTTCCTGGGCATAGTGTGCTTGGATCAATCCGCCAATCCCGGCCATGAGCCCCAACCAGCCGAAGGCGATGAACTGCATGGCGCCGATCGAGATTCCGAAGCGGCGCGCCCCCTCGGGATTGTCGCCAAAGGCATAAAGCTGGCGCCCGGTCGTCGTGTGGCGGATCAGGAACCAGGTCGCCGCAACGCAGATTGCCATGACAAGGACCGGAAGGCGGATTTCGGCCCAGCTGCCGTCAGCCATCTCCCGTTCGTAGAGGATGATCCGCTCCGTCCACCAGTCGGGCAGCGTGTAGATTGATACGCCGCGGGTGAAGAACATCAAAAGACCGAAGTAAATATTGAAGGTGGCGATCGTAACGACGATCGAGATGATCTTGAACCGGTGGATGATGAAAGCGTTGAAGGCGCCGAGCAGCGTGCCGATGCCGCCGGCGATCAGCAGCCCGCTTGCCCAGCCTCCGCCACCGACCTGGCCGAGGATGAGAGCGGTCACGTACTGCACGACCGAGGCGGCCACCGCAAACGAGATGTCTATGCCACCCGCGATCAATACGACGAGCAGACCGACTGCGAAGATGATGTTGACTGAACTGATGTTCAAAAGGTCGAAGGCATTGCCGAGCGTAAAGAAACGCGGCGTGGCGAAGGCAAGAAACGCGGCGATCAGAACAATGACGGCGAGCAGGCAGATCTCCGTCGCATGGGTGCGGAAGAGCCTACGCATAGACGGCAGCCTCCATGTCCCTAAGCGATGTCGCGCGCGGATCGTATTCGCCGGCGATCTCCCCCTGCGCCATGTGCAGCACCCGGTCGGCGTTGAAGTAGACCTCGGGCACCTCGTCGGAGATGAGGATGATGGAAAGCCCGCTTTGCGCAAGCCGTGCCACGATGTCGAAGATACCGGCGCGCGCACCGACGTCGACGCCGACCGTAGGTGCGTCGAGGATCAGCAGCTTAGGGTCGGTCGCCAACCATTTTGCGATGGCAATACGCTGCTGGTTGCCGCCCGACAGAGTCGAAATGGCATCCTGCTGCAGCCCAATCTTTATACCAAGATCGGAAATCCAGCGGGCTGCAAGACCGTGCTTCTTACGCTCCGAAATGAATCCGTGGGACAGAATTTTGCGCAGGGAGGAAATCACCAGGTTGTCGGCAATCGATTGCGGCTGGATGAGCCCAAGCGACAGGCGGTCTTCGGAGAGATAGGCAATGCCGGCAGCGATCGCATCCCGATTGGAGGAAAAGCGCACGGGCTTGCCATCAAGCCTGATGGTGCCGCGATCGGGACGGCGCATACCGAAGAGCGTCAGTGCCAGTTCCGTGCGGCCGGCACCCAGCAGACCGGTGATGCCGAGCGTCTCGCCGCGGCGGACGGAAAAGGAGATATTCCTAAACTCACCGCGTCGTGTCAGCCCCTCAACCGCAATGACAGGCGCAGCCCCATCATGCGATTGGGCGCGCACGGCGTGGTCGAAAATCTTGCCGGTCATGAGTTCGGAGATGCGCGACTGCGTCATGCCTTCGGCCGGATAGACGCCGACAAGCCCGCCGTCGCGCAGCACGGTGATACGGTGCGATATTTCCAGCACCTCGGCCAGTCGGTGGCTGACGAAGACGACGGCGACGCCCGAGGCGGAAAGATTACGGACGATCTCAAGCAGATGGTCGGTTTCTGACTGCGTCAGCGAAGCAGTAGGCTCGTCCATGAAGACGACCTTTGCCTCGCCGACCAAGGCTCGTGCGATCGCCACGATCTGCCGCTGGGCGACCGCATATTCGCGCAGCGGCAGATCGACGTCGAGGGTAACGCCGAGGCGCGCCAACACACGTTCGGCGGTGTCGCGCATGGCCTTGTGGTCGACCCGGCGCGGGCGATGGCCGAGGACAGTGTGGAAAGCGATGTTTTCTGCCACCGACATTTCCGGGAAGAGCGCGAGATCCTGCCAGATCACTTGAATGCCGGAGGCTTGCGCTGTGACTGGCGACATATGCGTATAGCGCTGTCCGTCATATTCGATTGCAGCACCGGCCTGCGGGCGATAGACCCCGGTGATGACCTTGATGAGGGTACTCTTGCCGGAGCCGTTTTCACCGGCGAGGCAATGCACCTCGCCCGGCCGCACCTCGAAGGAGACGTCGCGGAGCGCGCGCACACCGCCGAAGGTCATGTTGATGTTCTTCATCGACAACAGAGGTCGTTGGACGTCTGCGCCAGTTGGAGATTCCATATCGCGCCTGCCGTAATGGTCCGCCGGCCATGCTCGCAGTCCACCGAGCCAGCCGCAGCCAGCCCGGCGGTCTGGGAGGTGCCTTCGAAAGGTTTTAGAGGCCCATGGCCGCGAGTTCGTCGACCGTATCCTTGTTGATGGTCACGAGCTGGTCGACGATAATATCATTTCCGGTCGGATTGATCTTCCCAAGGCCTTCGATCTCGTCACCCGCCTTGATCTCCTCGCCCTTCATGAGCTTGTCGGCGAGCGTCACGAAGACTTCGCCGGCCTGTTTCGGATTCCACATGAATCCGCCGGAAATCGCGTCGGCTTTAATAAGTTTCTGGCCCTGGCCCGGTGAGAAGGGGCCGAGTACGAAGATCTCGCCAACCTTGCGGCGCTCTTCCACGGCACGGCCGGCGCCGATCGGCCCCTGGCTGCCGAAGGCGAGGAAGCCTTTGAGGTCGGGATTGGCCGAAATCAGATCGAGCGCAGTCGACCGGCTCTTGTCGGCATCTTCAGCAACGCCGTAGCGCTCGCCGACCACTTCCATCTCCGGATATTTCTCTTTGAGATAGGCAATCGCCGCATCGGCCCAGGCATTGTGCAGCGGCACGGTGAGCGAGCCGACGAAGACTGCATATTTGCCCTTGCCGCCCATCTTCTTTGCAAGAAGCTCGGCATGCGCTTCGCCGAAGCCGTTGGCCGAGGCGAGTTCGAAATTCCAATCCGCGCCCTTTTGACCGGGTGATTCATGCGTGATGACGATAATGCCGTTTTCCTTGGCCTTGGTGAGAACCGGCTCCAGCACTTTCGCATCGTTGGGCACGACGCCGATCACCTTGACGCCCTGGGCGATGAGATCCTCGATGGCGCGCACCTGCAGCGCCGGGTCGGCACTGGTCGGGCCAATCATGAAGGCATCGATACCGAGCGCGGCTCCCTTCTCCTTAATGCCGGCCTCCATCGCATTGAACCACGGGATGCCGCCGATCTTGACGACGACACCGACCTTACCGGGCTCCTGCGCCAAGGCGCCCAAAGCGGCTGCCAGCGACAGCGAAGCCGCGAATGCGGCGACAAGCAATTTCCTCATTTTGTTCCTCCTCCATCGTTTCGAGATGGGCACAGGGCCTGCTGAAGACCGCCGGCCTCCCGTTGCAAGTAACTGGCGAAGAATGTGAATTCCCGCCTCCCTTCGAAGCCGCCTCCTCAAGCGGCACTAGGTTGCACAATCGATATTTCTCTTTGCACAATCGATAGTGCAAAGACTATCGGTCAGAGTTATACTTTCGTCAAGCGGAAACGCCTTTCGCCGCTTCGAAATCGGCACTAAGGAAAATCCGAGGGTTTTTGAATGAAGAACGCCATGAGGAAGAAGGCGACGATCTACGATCTGTCGGTGCTGTCGGGCAGCTCGCCCTCGACAGTCAGCGCCGTGCTGAACGGCACTTGGCGCAAGCGCCGCATCAAGGAAGCGACCGCCGCACTGATCCGCGAACTTGCAGAGAAGTACCAGTATACAGCAAATCGCCAGGCCCAGGGACTACGCAGTTCCCGGTCCGGCCTTGTGGGTCTGCTGCTGCCGGTCCACGACAATCGCTACTTTTCTTCCATGGCCCAGACTTTTGAGGCGCACGTGCGCAGCAAGGGCCAGTGCCCCATCGTCGTCAGCGCCAGCCGCGATCCCCAGGAAGAGCGCGAAACGGCAGCGACGCTCATTTCCTATTCGATCGATGAGCTCTTCATCTGCGGCGCGACCGATCCAGACGGCGTACACGAGGTCTGCGAGAAAGCGGGGCTGAAGCACATCAACATCGATCTTCCAGGCAGCAAGGTTCCCTCCGTCATCAGCGATAACTACGAGGGCGCGCGGATGCTGACAGAAGCGATCATCCGCCAATTCCCGGCAGATAAGCCCCTTGCACCCGAAGAGCTCTACCTCTTCGGCGGCCGCAATGACCATGCGAGCCACGAGCGCATCCGCGGCTTTCGCGCCGTCAAACGCGACCTGCTCGCAGGCGATCCCGATATTTGCATTCAAACAACGGGCTATTCGCCAAACAACACGCGCCTGGCCTTCGAAGCGTTCTACGAGCGGGAAGGCCGGCTGCCGCGCGCTCTCTTCGTTAATTCATCCATCAACTTCGAAGGTTTCCTCCGTTTCATGGCTGGTCATCCGCACGAGACCTTCTCCGACATGGTAGTCGGCTGCTACGACTACGATCCCTTCGCCTCTTTCCTGCCCTTTCCCGTGATCATGATAAGGCAGGATATCGAGAGCATGCTGGCAAAGGCGTTCGAGGTCATGGAAGAGCCGCGTCCTGCACCAACCGTTCACATGATCCGGCCGGAACTTATCAAACCCCGCACGGCGCTGGCCGGCCCGCTCGACGCATTGAAGGACATCGACTGAACGGGCCTTGGCCTTTGGCGTGTGGCCGGCGTCACGGCCACCTTTGCCGGTTTATGGTGCCGTCGGCCTGCTCTTCTTATCGATTTTTCCGGCCGTTACCGCCATTCTGCCAGGCTGGTGGGGCAGCTGCGGATGGTTCTTCCGTATCGGTGGAGCCATTCAGCATGCTCAGGATCGACGCGCCGGAAACCGGCTTTTGCCACCTGACTTGCCACTACTGCGCCCACTCACTTCACCGCGCGCGCTTTCCTTGCCATGATTGCCTTGCAACGTGTGGCCGTTCACCATGCCGATCGACAAACGCACTAGGTGAATGCGACCAGCAATAGGAACGCTGCTCCGGCCGCGATCAAACCCATACCCAGCCAGTTCCTCGTCAATCCCAGAAATCGAACCCCTTGGCTTCTAGGTTCCAGTGTCCGCCCGCTAAGGGATGATTGGTGAGGGTCGCTGAGAGGCCGTCGGCCGAGAGCCTCCCGACACAGGAGGAGTATGCCGCATATGATGAAAATAGCGCCAATCGAGATTGTCCACACAGTCTCCTCCTCTTGATCTCGCCTCATGAAGTACCAAACTTCCGTGGGGCATAACTGTTCCTCTTTGCGCTTCCGAGCATCAATCCGCTGCCGCCGCTCGGAGCTGACGAAGTCAGGGCTGGCGGCAGTCGGCGATTGGCCAAGGTCGTGTTGCTCGCTCGATCAGGAGGATATCAGAACCGTCGCAAGCTGACGGCAGAGCTTGCCCATCGCAATATGGAAAGGCACCTCGTGAGCTTCAGACCACCACGATCGTTCTCGGATCGGCCGAATTCCGCATTCAGCCCTTTGGAATACGAACTTGCCTCGGAGCGAGCCGATGCACTTGGTCGCCAAGGCCGCAAAGTCGAGGCAGCACTTGCAAAACTTGCCGCCTCGACAAAGAGCGATAATCGCACCGCTGATCGAGAAGGCCTCTTGAATGACGCCTCGGAGGCTGTTTGGGCATTGTTCATTCAGCGGGAGATCTGCGGACTCCGCAACGACCGGGACCTCGTCACACGCTATGGGATTCCTGGCGAGGTGCTTGCGAGGGTCGGGGCCATACGGCGATGAACTCATCAGGCTGCCCTCTATTCGACTGCAAAAGACATGTGCGTTCGCAGCACGCGACCGTCATTGCTGGAAAATATAGAGTGTCAGGGAAGCGCAAAGACCAACCATGGGCGCTGCGCAGAACTCGGCTGCAGGAAGTCGTCAATGAAACCACGCAAGGGCGGACCTCCCATGCCCATACAGGAAGCTTCAGCTGACGTCGCTCAGCGGCTGCCGCGGCGATGTATCGCCACGGCCTCCATTAAATATTGCGGGCCGCGAGAATCCAGTCTGCCGCTGCAGAGATATCGTCGACCGTTACAGTTGGCGAAGGCTGAAATCGTGTGTCGTCCCCGCGACGATACTTGCCTGTACGGACGAGCACTGCTTTGGAAAGTCCGGCCTGCAAGGCACCCGCGACGTCCGTTTCCGCGTCGTCGCCCACCATGACGGCCTTTGCTTTCGGACAGTTCATGCTGGCGAGCGCGGACAGGAAGAATTCGGGCGACGGCTTTCCCAGGATAGTGGCACGCCTCTGACTTGCGAACTCCAGCGCCGCGATAAATGCGCCCGCGTCGAGACTGAGTTTACCGTCAACATCCTGGAACGTCCGGTTTGGCGCGAGCCCCAGGAATTCCGCGCCCGTGACCAGCTCGCGAAATGCGGCATTCAGGGTCTGGTAATCGAAAGCCTCGCCGGCGTCGCCGACAACAAGAGCCTTCTGTGGCCCTCCTGCCAGGTCGTGGAAATCCAGCGCAAGATCGGGATGAACCAACAGGTATGGCGATCGATCGTGCTTATCGAGCCACTCGCGCGCGGCTTGCGCCGGGGTGAAGAGCTCATCGCTTGTGGCGTAAAGTCCAAGTCCTGCAAGTCGCTGCAAGAGCGCCTGCTTGTTCGAGCGTGTCGTATTGCTCACGAACCGGATGAGTAGGCCGGCTTCGCGCAAGCGCGCAACAGCATCGGTAGCGCCCGGTATGACTTCCTCGCCGTCATAGATAACGCCAGCGAGATCCAGAAGTACTCCGCTGATCATGGACGGAGAATGAACGTCGAAGCATCATGCGTCAAATTTAGGAATTCGCCGGAGATCTTATCGCGAATCCGTGGGCCGCAAGGAAGTCGCCGACCGGCCACTCAAACCACTGACTTTCGCGACCGACTTGCGCGTGCCGCCTCGTGGCCGACGGTGATATTTGCGTTCTATTTGCGGTAAGGGAAAACGCACGGAATGACGCGAGGATCGTCGTCTTTAAGGCACAGCGCGCTATCCTGACGCGTTCTTCACGCACGCCTGTATTTTGCTATATCGAGCTCATCAAGCGCACGGTCCTTCGAAGAGTTCGAGCTCTCCCGCAACGTATTACCTGGTGTAATCGCTCCGTCATGCTGCAGGAGGGGATGGCGCTACTATGGCTTCAAAATGCCGTCATGCTGGCATGAGATAAATGGCGATGCGTGGCATGATGGGGGCACATCGGAGAGAGATATGGGTACGTCAAAGGATGATCTCGATAAACCAGACTGGCTGGAAGCCGAATTGGCCGATACGCTCGACGAGGACTACGAACTCGAGCTCTCCGAACCGGCGCTGTCGGAAGAAATCCGCAAGATCTATCGCACGTCGCATCCGCCCCCGATGCCGCGTGTCGATTACTTCCGCGCTCTTCTGGCGCTGCAGGCCGAGCTGATCAAATTGCAGGACTGGGTCTCCTATCACAGGGAGAAGGTCGTCGTGATCTTCGAGGGACGCGACTCGGCCGGCAAGGGCGGCGTGATCAAGCGCATCACGCAGCGGCTCAACCCTCGCGTGGTGAGAGTGGTCGCGCTGCCGGCTCCTTCGGACCGCGAGAAAACCCAATGGTATTTCCAGCGTTACGTGCCACATCTGCCGGCCGGTGGCGAGATCGTGCTGTTCGATCGGTCCTGGTATAATCGGTCCGGCGTTGAGCGCGTCATGGGTTTTGCGACCGAAGACGAGGTGGAACAATTCTTCAACGATGTGCCCGAATTCGAGCGCATGCTGGTGCGCTCCGGCATCCGGCTGGTCAAATACTGGTTCTCGATCACTGACGAGGAACAGCAGATGCGTTTTTTGATGCGCATTCACGATCCCCTGAAGCTATGGAAGCTGTCGCCGATGGACTTGCAATCGCGCGTACGCTGGGA
>NZ_JABEPH010000158.1:0-12830 GCF_013004495.1 Rhizobium sp. SEMIA 4085 | reverse complement strand
ACCGCGATGCCAACCGGCCCGGGCCGTGGCTTGATGAGCTTGGCGCCGGTGCGCAGCGCAAGCCTTGAGCCGACCTGTGCGCCGAGGAACTGGCAGACGCCCATCATCAGCCCGACCGTCCAGAGCGTTGCTCCGAAGGAGGCGAAGACGATGAGCGCGCCGATGTTCGAGCCGAGGTTCAGAAGCTTGGTATGCGCCGTCGCTTTCAGCATGCCGAAACCTGCAAGCGTCACGAAGGAAAGCATGAAGAAGGAACCCGTCCCCGGGCCGAAAACTCCGTCGTAAAAGCCGATCAGCGGCACGAAGGTCATGCCGAAGACGAAAGGCGTGATGCGGCGGTGGGTATCGAGGTCGTTGAGGTTCGGCTTGAAGGCGAAATAGAGCGCGATCGCGACAAGCAGCACCGGCATGATGGCGCGCAGGACGTCGCCGGGCACGATCGTCGCAAGGGCCGCACCGAGCGCACCGCCCATAGCCGCCAACATGGCCATCGGCAGTTGTTCTCGAAGGTTCACATGGCCCTTGCGCGCATAGGCGATCGTCGCGGACGCTGCTCCGAAAACGGATTGTACCTTGTTCGTGCCGAGCGTCTGGAGCGGCGGAATTCCTGCGATCAGCATCGCCGGGACGGTGATGAGCCCGCCGCCGCCGGCGATCGCATCGACAAAGCCGGCAAAAAAGCCGGCAAGTGAGAGGAGAAGAAGAAGATGGGGAGCGATGTCGGACAAGGCGGAACTCGAAGGCAGGAATGAAGTCCGCGCCATGTTGCATTTCCGGCTTCCGGCTGCAATGGCTGGTGGGACAGGCATGCATTTCAAAATAGGCCGATGACCGGAATCACGTTCGATATTTCACGCCGCCATGTCCTCGGCCTCGGTTGCGAGCGCGGCACGCCGCCCGACGAAGTCATGGCGCTTGCAGCCGAGGTTTTGCGGCTCGGCGGTCTGGCGCCCGGTGTACTCGCCGCGATCGCGTCGATCGACGGCCGGGCCGGGGAGCCTGCTATTTTCGAGGCCGCCAGGCATTTCGGCGTGCCGGTGCTGTTTTTCAGTGCCGCACGCCTTGAGGAAGAGACGCCGCGGCTTAAGAATCCATCCGACATCGTCTTTGCCCGGGTCGGCTGCCACGGCGTTGCCGAGTCCGCTGCGCTTGCCGCTTGCGGCAGCAACGCAGAGCTTGCCGTGCCCAAGATCAAATCTGCGCACGCGACCGCGGCGATCGCCCGCATGCGGTTGCAGAAAGAATAACGGGCGCTATGGTGTCGCCACGTCGCGAGGCGTTTTCCGGCACGCGACGAACTGCATAAAAGGAAATCTCATGCACAAGGTCATTTATGACCCGGACCCGGGCGTCGATGACGCCATGGCACTCCTGTTCCTGCATCGTCACCCCGACGTCGATCTGATCGGCATCACGACCGTTTTCGGCAATGCCTCGATCGAAGCGACGACGCGCAACGCGCTGTTTTTGAAGCGCGAGTGGAATATTTCAGCCCCTGTCGCCAAGGGTACGGGTACGACGATCGACCCGTCGCGCAAGGAGATCGACTGGCCGACCTTCGTGCACGGCGACAATGGCCTCGGCAATATCGACGTGCCGGAGATGGTCGATGTGCCGCTCGATCCGCGCCCGGCATACCGGTTCATCGTCGACACCGTGCGCGCCAATCCCGGCGAGGTGACGCTCGTTGCCGTCGGCCGCATGACGAACCTTGCGCTGGCGCTGAAGGAAGATCCGGAGATCGCCAAGCTCGTGAAGGCCGTCGTCATCATGGGCGGCAATTTCTATGTGCCGGGCAATGTTTCGCCGGTCGCGGAAGCCAATATTCACGGCGATCCGGAAGCTGCCGACATCGTCCTGACCGCTCCCTGGAAGGTTGTGGTCATCGGCCTCGACGTGACCGCGGTCACGACCATGAGCCGGCGCTATCTCGCCGCTGCCGCCGCAGAGGGCGACAAGGCCGTCAAGCTGCTGAACGATCTCTCGCAGTTCTACATCGATTTCTACGCGCATGCGGTCGATGACGGAATGATGGTGCATGACAGCTGCGCCTGCGTCTATGTCGTGGCGCCGGAACTCTTTTCGACCATCACGGGTTCTGTTCGCGTCGTCTGTGGCGGTATTGCCGACGGCCCGACGATCGTGAAGCCGGACGGCCGCCGCTTCCCGCCCGGCGATTGGGACGGCCTGCCGAGCCAGATCGTCTGCACCGGCGTCGAGTCGCAAAAAGTGATCGGCCTCCTTCGCGAGACGCTGCTGCGCGCCTGATGAATTGCCGGACCGGCCGGCGTCTCCTCCGGCCGGTTCTTGCTGAATCCGATCAATGGGATGGCATGCTTTCCTTAAGTTCGGATTCAACCCTTTCCAAAATTGAGTCAGTTTCCATCCGGCAGCCTGTGGTGGGCTTTCACCGTTGCCGTTGACCTTGCCTGCTGCCGGGCATAGATCACCTGAATGATCGAAAGCGCATTCTCCCATCTGCCGGCGCTGGAGCCAGGCAACGTCTGGCTCGTCGGCGCCGGGCCGGGCGATCCTGGCCTGCTGACGCTGCTTGCCGCTAAGGCGATGGCGGAAGCCGATTTGATCATCCACGACGCGCTGGTGAACGAGGAATGCTTGATGCTCGCGCGGCCCGATGCCGTTCTCGAATATGCCGGCAAGCGTGGCGGCAAGCCTTCCGCGAATCAGCGGGATATCTCGCTTCGCCTGGTCGAACTTGCGCGCTCCGGCAAACGCGTGCTGCGGCTGAAGGGCGGCGATCCCTTCGTCTTCGGCCGTGGCGGCGAAGAGGCGCTGACGCTGGTTGAGCACAACATCCCGTTCCGCATCGTGCCGGGCATTACGGCGGGGATCGGCGGGCTCGCCTATGCCGGCATTCCAGTCACCCATCGCGAGATCAACCATGCGGTCACGTTCCTCACCGGCCATGATTCTTCCGGAATCGTGCCGGATGCGATCAATTGGGAGGCGATCGGCCGCGGTTCGCCGGTGATCGTCATCTATATGGCGATGAAGCATATCGCCCAGATCAGCGCCAACCTCATCGCGGCGGGCCGAAATCCGTCGGAGCCGGTCGCCTTCGTCAGCAATGCGGCAACCATCGGGCAGCAGGTTCTGGAAACGACGCTTGGCGAAGCACCGGCCGCTGTCGCGGCGTCCGGTTTGGAGCCGCCTGCAATTGTCGTCGTCGGCGAGGTCGTGAGATTGCGCCCGTCGCTCGATTGGCTGGGTGCCTTGGCGGGGCGCAGGTTACAGCCCGATCCGTTTCGCCGAACCGGAGGGAAGGTGACGGCATGAGCGGGTTGCTGATCGCTGCGCCGTCCTCCGGCTCCGGCAAGACTACGATCACGCTCGGCCTGCTTCGGGCGCTTCGCAACCGCGGCGTTGCGGTCGCTCCCGGCAAGGCCGGCCCGGACTATATCGATCCTGCCTTTCACTCCGCCGCCAGCGGCGCGCCGTGCCTGAATTTCGACGCCTGGGCCATGCGGCCGGAGTTGATTTCCGCCAATGCCGCGCTGCACCGGTCCGGCGATCGCATCCTGGTCATTGAGGCGATGATGGGCCTCTTCGACGGTGCGGCCGACGGCAAGGGGACCGCGGCCGATCTCGCCGCCATGCTTCGCCTATCCGTCGTGCTCGTTGTCGACGCTTCGCGCATGTCGCATTCGGTCGCGCCACTCGTCAGCGGCTTTGCGAGCTTCCGCGCTGATGTCCGCATCGCCGGCGTCATTCTCAACAAGGTCGGCAGCGAGCGGCACGAGACGATGCTGCGCCAGGCGCTCGATGCGATCCGCATGCCGGTCATCGCGGTCATCCGCAGCGACAAGACGCTGGCGCTTCCGGAGCGGCATCTGGGCCTCGTCCAGGCGGGCGAGCATCAGGGGCTGGAGGACTTTATCGAGCATGCTGCCGAAGCCGTATCCGACGAGTGCAAATTCGAGTTTCTTCTGCGCACCGCGCGCCAGGGCCTCAACGTTCCCTCGGCGGCGAATATCCATCGGCTGGCGCCGCTCGGAAGCCGGATTGCCGTTGCCCGCGACATCGCCTTTGCCTTTTGCTACGAACATATGCTGCTCGGCTGGCGCCGCCGCGGGGCAACAATCTCCTTCTTCTCGCCGCTGGCCGACGAAGCACCCGCCGCCGATGCCGACGCGATCTATCTGCCGGGCGGCTATCCGGAACTGCATGCCGGAGAGATCGCGGATGCGCAGAATTTCCGCCGGGCGATGGTCGAGGCTGCAAGGCGCGGCACGCGCATTTACGGCGAGTGCGGCGGCTACATGGTTCTTGGCGACGGGCTGATTGACGCCGGCGGCACGCGGCACGAGATGCTCGGCCTGCTGCCGCTTGTCACCAGCTATGAAGAGCGCAGCCGGCATCTCGGCTATCGCCGCGTTCAGCCGGTCGACGGGGCATTCTTCGGCCATGGCATGACGGCCCATGAATATCATTACTCCACTGTGGTTCGCGAAGGCGACGCCGACAGGCTCTTCACGGTGAGCGATGCTCTCGGCATCAGTCTCGGTGAAGCCGGCCTTCGCCGCGGCCAGATCGCTGGGTCTTATATGCATCTCATCGACCTTGCCGGAGCCGCCGCATGAGTGTTCCGATCATGCACGGCGGCGGGATCTCGGCCGCCGCCGCTGCCTTTGGCGGAAGGCCGGAGGATTGGCTTGATCTATCGACCGGCATCAATCCGTGCCCGGCGGCGCTGCCGGACATTCCTGCTGAATCCTGGCATCGCCTGCCGGACAAATATCTGGTGCAATCCGCCGTTGCCGCTGCCCGCGACTATTACCGCAGCGGCGATCTCCTGCCGTTGCCGGTTCCAGGGACGCAATCGGTGATCCAGCTTCTGCCCAGACTGGTCGAGCCCGGCGGGCGAGTAGCGATCGTCTCGCCGACCTACGGCGAATACGAAAAAGCGTTCCGGTCAGCCGGCTTTATCGTGGATGCGATCGATGGGATCGGGGCTGTCGACGACCGGCACGCGCTTGCAGTCGTCGTCAATCCGAACAATCCCGATGGCCAAAGCTATAAGCCGGACGAGCTAGCCGCGCTGCATGACCGGCTGAAAGGGCAGGGCGGCTGTCTCGTCGTCGACGAAGCCTTCGGCGATGCTGAGCCGAATTTGAGTCTCGTGCCTCTGGCATCGCGCCTTTCAAATCTCGTCATCTTCCGTTCGTTCGGGAAGTTCTTCGGACTCGCAGGTCTGCGGCTCGGCTTCGTCGTGACTGCAAGCGATATGCGCGAGCGTTTCGAGGATTGGCTCGGCCCTTGGGCGGTGTCCGGCCCGGCGCTGTCGATTGCCGCGTCCTTGCTGCGGTCGGATACGGCTCCGATCATCCGAAGGATCGCCGAGCGCCAGAATGCCTTGGAGGGCGTGTTGAAAGGCGCCGGTTTGGAAACGACCGGCGGTACTCGGCTCTTTTCGCTCGTCGTAGACAGTCGCGCAGGCCGCATTCACACGCATCTCTGCCGCCACCATATTCTCGTCCGCAAGTTCGACTATGCGCCGGAATGGCTGCGTTTCGGCCTCCCTCCCGATTTCGCCGCCGACAACAGGCTTGTGGTCGCTTTGGAAAGTTTTGACGGATGACGATCGACGAAAATCTCCTCGTGCTGTTGCTGGCGCTCCTTCTCGACCGGATCGTCGGCGATCCGGATTTGCTGTGGTCGCGGCTGCCGCATCCCGTCGTCCTCTTCGGCAAGGCGATTTCCAATTTCGACCGGCAGTTCAACAGCGAGACGCTGACGAAGGCCGAGCGGCGGCTGAACGGCACCGTCTCGATCACCGTGTTATTGGCGTTCAGCGCCGCCGCCGGGCTCGTGCTGCACTGGTTCTTCGGACTGTTCGGCTTTGTGGGAATTCTTCTCGAAGTTGCCTGCGTCGCGATCTTCATGGCGCAGAAGAGCCTTGCGGATCACGTTTCTGCGGTGGCAGAAGCCTTGCGCGGCGAGGGGATCGTCGGCGGCCGCAAGGCCATTTCCCGCATTGTCGGCCGCGATCCCGAAACGCTCGACGAGCCGGGAATTTGCCGTGCGGCGATCGAAAGCCTCGCCGAAAACTTCTCCGACGGCGTCGTTGCACCGGCGTTCTGGTATGTCGTCCTCGGCCTGCCCGGCCTCTTCCTCTACAAGATGCTGAATACCGCCGACTCGATGATCGGGCACAAGTCGGACAAGTACATCGATTTCGGCTGGGCCTCGGCTCGCCTCGACGATCTGGCGAATTGGCCGGCCGCCCGTCTTGCCATCCTGCTGATCGCCGCTGGCGCCTGGCTTCGGCGCGGCGCAAGCGCCAGCCGCGAGGCCTTCCAGGTAGCGATCCGCGACGGCGGTCTGCATCGCTCCCCGAATTCCGGCCGGCCGGAAGCGGCCATGGCCGGTGCACTTGATGTTCAATTGGCAGGTCCGCGTGTCTATTCCGGCATTGTCGTCAGCGAACCTATGATCAACGGCGCGGGCCGCGGCACCGCCACCGTCAAGGACGTCGAAGACGGGATCGCGGTATTCAATGCGAGTTGCATGATACTGGCGATCGCCGTGTTTCTGGCATTCGTCGCTCTGCTTTGACTGTGCTTCGCAGGAGAATTTCGGCGCTATCCAGATAAGAATGCTGGCCTGGTGTTCCGAGCCTCTATGCGAATTGCTGTTTCGGCAACAGTTGCCCGTCAAATTTGAAAGCAGATCATGCGAAAGCATTGGCTTTTGAAATGGATTTGCCTATGAGGGGGATGAATTCGTCATTGAAAGAGGTACAGCGCGTGACCGCTACATTCGATAAAGTTGCCGACATCATTGCAGAAACCAGCGAGATCGATCGCGAGACGATCACGCCGGAGAGCCATACGATCGACGACCTCGGTATCGATAGCCTCGACTTCCTCGATATCGTTTTCGCCATCGACAAGGAATTCGGCATCAAGATCCCGCTCGAAAAGTGGACGCAGGAAGTCAACGAGGGGAAGGTTTCCACCGAGGAATATTTCGTGCTGAAGAACCTCTGTGCCAAGATCGATGAGCTTCGCGCCGCCAAGGCCTGAGCGACACAGCTATCTTTTTTCTCCGCCCTGCCTCTGCGAACCGTAGCGGCCGGGCGGTTTTGTTCCTAACTAGGCGTATCCGGCGCTTGCTTTCCCGCCGGGCCGGAGGATCCGATGCTGCTGGAATATTTCCAGATGATTGACCGCGTGGAAGCGGTCGACCTAGAAAAGGGTGTGCTCAAGGCGCGTTCCGTTGTGCCGGCGAAAAGCCCCGTCTTCGAAGGCCATTTTCCGGGTATGCCGCTCGTTCCGGGCGTGCTTCTCATTGAAACCATGGCGCAGGCCTCGGGCATGCTGGTGCTGGCCGCGACTGATTTTGCCGCGATGCCGTTCCTGATGTCGGTGGACGGCGCCAAGATGCGCACTTTCGTCGAGCCAGAGGCGGTTCTCGACATCGAGGCGTTTCTGGAGCATGACGGGTCCGGTTTTGCCGTGACCAAGGCAAAGATCACGAGCGGCGGCAAGAAGGTCTGCGATGCGCAACTGAAGTTGCGCACCATGCCCTTCAGCGAGGTTCCGCTCGGCGATATCGTGAAAAAGCGCGCGGTCGAGGTCGGCCTGATGGATGCAATCGCCGCGCAGGGAGTAAAGGGATGAGCAAGGCTCAAAATGATGTCGTCATCACCGGCGTCGGTATCGTCACTTGTCAGGGCGTCGGCAAGGATGCGCATGTCGCGCTCTTGACGGCAGGCCGAGCACCGGAGCCGATCATCGAGACCGAGAAATTCAAGCCCTATCCGGTGCATCCGCTGCCGGAAATCGACTGGTCGCAGCAGATCGCCAAGCGCGGCGACCAGCGCCAGATGGAGAACTGGCAGCGCATCGGCGTCTTTGCCGCCGGCCTGGCGCTCGATGACGCGGGCTTCAAGGAGAATGCGGAAACCTGCGGCAGGATGGACATGATCGTTGCCGCCGGCGGCGGCGAGCGTGACATCAATGTTGATACACTGATCGTCGACGAGGGCCTCAAGCGCAATGATCGCGAGCTCTTACTCAACGAGAAGCTGACCACTGAACTGCGCCCGACACTCTTCCTGGCGCAGCTTTCCAACCTCCTTGCCGGCAATATTTCGATCGTCCATAAGGTCACCGGTTCGTCGCGGACGTTCATGGGGGAGGAGGCTGCAGGCATCTCCGCGGTCGAAACCGCATTCTACCGGATCAAGTCGGGCGAATCCTCGCATGCGCTCGTCGGCGGTGCCTTTGTCGCCGAGCGTCAGGACATGATTCTTTTGCCCGAATCGATCGGCGCTCACCTGCAGGGCAAATGGGCGCCGCTTTGGTCGCGCAAGGATACCGAAGGCGGCGGGATGATC
Source organism: Rhizobium sp. SEMIA 4085 (assembly GCF_013004495.1). Lineage (NCBI taxonomy): Bacteria > Pseudomonadati > Pseudomonadota > Alphaproteobacteria > Hyphomicrobiales > Rhizobiaceae > Rhizobium > Rhizobium sp. SEMIA 4085. The sequence goes on along the minus strand of NZ_JABEPH010000158.1, from coordinate 4,468 downwards.
CTGGGTTCGGCCGGGGCGTTTCTCGTTCTGGAATCGCGCAAGCATGCGGAAGCGCGGGGGGCGCATATCTATGCGACGATCGATTCCATCGAGGGCGACCGCGGTAACCGGAATGCCGGAAACCTTGAGGTTCGTCTCGAGCGCTTGCTGCAGCCGGCCAAGAATCTTGCGCCGGAAACAATTGCGATCTTCTCGGGCTCGACCGGCATGCATGATCTGGCAGAGCGCGAGAAGGCGGTTCTGGAGCATCAGCTTCCGGGCGCGGCCATCCGCGGCTTCGGCGGCGTGTCCGGCCATGCCATCGAAGCGCAGTTTACCCTTGGACTTGCCTTTGCGGCGCTCGCCGTCGACAGCAACGCGAAGGTGCCGCCTTTTGATGCCGCGCAGGAAAAACCGATGAGCGCGGGCACCACGGCCGCTGTCGTCACCGCAGTCGGCCACCAGCGCGGCGAGGGTGTCGCCGTTCTTTCCGCGGATGCGTGAGGAGTGATCAAATGACAGAAGCGACTTACAAGGATCATCTTGGCCGCCCGATCGTCGCGGTCACGGGTATGGGAATAATCACCTCGCTCGGCCAAGGGCTCAAGGACAACTGGGCGGCGCTGACCTCCGGCACTTCCGGGATCCACGGCATCACGCGCTTTCCGACCGACGGGCTTTCGACCCGCATTGCCGGCACTGTTGATTTCATCGATATCCCGGTGCCGAACGCCGTTGAGCGTTCCTACGCATTCGCCCGCGAAACGACGATTGAAGCGCTCTGCGATGCCGGTATCTCCGGCGATTTCAACGGTCCGCTCTTTCTCGCCGCGCCGCCGATCGAGCCGGAATGGAGCGCCCGCTTCGATCTCGCCGACCGTTCGCCGCCGTCCGACCATCCGGGCGATGCCTACGAGCGGTTCCTGGCCGCGATGCGCCAGCGCACGGATCCCGCCTTCCATGAAGCAGCACTCTTCGGCGCGATCTCCGAGCGTCTGGCCGACCGTTTCGGCACGCGCGGGCTGCCGGTGACGCTTTCGACCGCATGTGCATCTGGCGCCACCGCGATCCAGCTCGGCATCGAGGCGATCCGCCAGGGTCGTACCGATCGCGCCCTTGCGGTTGCGACCGATGGTTCGCTGAGCGCCGAAGCGCTCATCCGCTTTTCGCTGCTTTCCGCGCTGTCGACGCAGAACGATCCGCCGACCAAGGCCTCCAAGCCTTTCAGCAAGGATCGCGATGGTTTCGTCATCGCCGAAGGTGCAGCGACGCTGGTCCTCGAATCACTGGAAGCGGCTGTCGCGCGTGGCGCCAAGGTACTCGGCATCATGAAGGGCGCGGGTGAAAAGGCCGACTCCTTCCATCGCACCCGTTCGTCGCCGGATGGCGGCCCGGCGATCGCGACGATCCATGCCGCGCTTGCCGATGCCGGCATCGATGAAAGCGGCATCGGCTACATCAATGCTCACGGCACCTCGACGCCGGAAAACGACAAGATGGAATATGGCTCGATGCTTGCCGTCTTCGGCGAGCGCATGGCCTCCATTCCGCTGTCCTCCAACAAGTCGATGATCGGCCATACGCTGACGGCGGCTGGCGCGGTCGAAGCGGTGTTCTCGCTGCAGACCATGCTCACCGGCACGCTGCCGCCGACGATTAACTACAACAACCCGGATCCATCTATCGTTCTCGATGTCGTACCGAACAGGAAGCGCGAACAGCAGGTCTGCGCCGTGCTTTCGAACTCTTTCGGTTTCGGCGGGCAGAACGCCAGCCTTGTCATGGCGCTCGAACCGGCTTAAGCGGTTGCCGACACAATAAAAGAGAGAAGACGCCTTCGAGGCGAGAGGTTTTTTATGCGCGCTTTGCAACTGATCGATGACCGCAAGCTTGAGATCACCGATTTGCCGGAACCGGATGCTCCCGCTGCCGGTGAGGCGACGCTGCGCGTCAAGGCAGTCGCCCTCAACCATATCGACGTCTGGGGCTGGCGCGGCATGGCATTCGCCAAGCGCAAGATGCCGCTCGTCATCGGCGCGGAGGCCTCGGGCGTCGTGGAGGCGATCGGCCCGGGTGTCGCGAATGTCCTGCCCGGCCAGTTGGTCGCAATCTATGGCGCGCGCACCTGCGGTCTCTGCCGTCCGTGTCGCGAAGGCCGCGACAATCTCTGCGAACACGTCTCCGGCGTCCATGGCTTCCATCTTGACGGCTTTGCGCAGGAGAAGGTGAACCTTCCGGCCCGCCTGCTCGTTCCGGCCCCGCCCGGCGTCGATGCCATCGGCGCGGCACTGGCGCCCGTCACCTTCGGGACCGTCGAGCACATGCTCTTCGACAATGCCAAGCTCGAACCCGGCGAGACGATCCTCGTGCATGCAGGCGGTTCGGGCATCGGCACGGCGGCAATCCAGCTCGCCAAGAAGATCGGTTGCACCGTAATCACCACCGTCGGCTCGGACGACAAGATCGAGAAGGCCAAGGCGCTCGGCGCCGATCACGTCATCAACTACCGCACGGACCGCTTCGAGGGCCTCGTGCGCAAGCTCACGAAAAAAAAGGGCGTCGATGTCGTCTTCGAACACGTGGGCAAGGACACCTGGGCGGGCTCGATGCTGTGCATGAAGCGCGGCGGCCGCCTCGTCACCTGCGGCTCGACGTCGGGCGTTTCCACCGACATGAACCTGATGATGCTCTTCCAGCAGCAGCTGAAGTTGCTCGGCTCCTTCGGCTGCCGCATCGAGAATATGGCGAATGCCATGCAGAAGATGGGCCGCGGCCTCATTCATCCGGTCATCGACACCGAAGTCCGCTTCGACGATATCGACCGTGCGCTCGAACGCATGGAATCGCGCCAGATCTTCGGCAAGATCATCCTGAAGATGGACTGAACCGGTGAAGCTTTTCCTCACCCGGATCGTTCTGAAGCTCGAGCATTTCCGCCAATGGCTGATCGCTCAGCTGGCCTTTGGCTTCATGAATTTCCTGAAGTTGTTTCCGGCAGACAGCGCGATCCGATTTGCTGACTGGCTGACCCGCAAGATCGGTCCGCACACGTCGCGCCACAAGCTAATGCTCTTCAACCTGCGCAACGCCTTCCCCGAGAAGGGTGAGGCGGAGCTAAAAGAAATCGCCCTGGCGAGTTGGGGCAATATGGGACGGCTCGCCGCCGAATACGTTTTTCTGGACCGTTTGTTCGATTTCGATCCGGAAAGGACCGGTCCGGGCAGGGTGGAGGTCTCGGGGATCCCGATCTTCCTCGACCTGCGGGACAATCCCCGGCCGTTCATCGTTTTTACGGCGCATACGGGCAATTTCGAACTCCTGCCCGTCAGCAGCGCTGCCTTCGGTCTGCATGTGACGGTTCTCTTCCGTCCGCCGAACAATCCTTATGTCGCCCAGAAGGTCTTCGATTTCCGCAGCGCCCGCATGGGCAAGCTCGTGCCGTCGCATGCCGGCTCGGCCTTTGCGCTGGCGCGTCAGCTCGAAGCCGGGCAGGGTGTCGGCGTTCTCGTCGATCAGAAGTTCCGCAAAGGGCTGAAGACCACCTTCTTCGGCCTGGACACGAAGACGAACCCACTCTTGCCGAAACTCGTCCGTCAGTTCAACTGCGAGGTTTACCCCGCGCGCTGCATCCGGCTTGCCGGCAACCGCTATCGGCTGGAGATCGAACCGAAGCTGGACATGCCGCGCGACGAGAAGGGCAATCTCGACCTGACGGCGACCGCTCAGATGCTGAACGACAAGGTTGAAAGCTGGGTGCGGGAATACCCGGCCCAATGGCTCTGGTACCACGACCGTTGGAAGGTAAAGCACGAAGTTCTTAAGTGACGGGCTTTCAACCTCTTATATCTCATCCACTAAAACCCATGTGTCGTCCACGTTGAACTGAATCCTAATCATGTTATCCGTCGCTACTAGGGCGAGTAGCGGGATTCATGTTTATGTCATATGCGTTGAATTCTGCCAAAGCGGGGAGAATATGAATCCCATTGGAGAATAAGGGATCTGGAGGCGCCTTGCTCGAACTTTTGCAAGCTTTCTCATCGCGCTGCTCGCAGATCGAAGAGGCAATTCGTCTTGGCGACGATCGTCGCGTTGCAACCCTTGATGGTGGTTTCGAACTTTTGGTCGAAGTAATTGTGGACCATCACGCGGCCAACCTCATGGAGGTGTACATGCAGCTTCAGTTTGTCGGCTATCTGCTGCAGCAGGATGCCGGTGACGCTGCCAGCGTCAGCCATCACTCAACCAGGCTCATATCCCTTTTGGAGCGCTGTTTCGGCGCGCTGCCGCGTGCGGATGTTGCATTGCCGCGGGAATTGCCGCTACCTGCACCGAAGGCCTATGTGACCAATGTCGACAACGGGAATTTTCTCAATTCGGCGATTCTCGAGACCTTCCCGGATCGTGTTGCGGTGCTCACGCGCGACTACCGCTATCTTTATTCCAACCCGGGGGACTGAGCATATCTCGGACGAAGTGCGCTCGACAT
>NZ_JABEPH010000157.1:0-12901 GCF_013004495.1 Rhizobium sp. SEMIA 4085 | reverse complement strand
TGGTGCCGGGCGCCGGCGGCGCGGGGCGTGCGGGGGCGAGGGTGCGCAGGCGTGGAGCCGGTGCCGGGCCGCGACAGGCCGCGCGCTTCTGTCAGGCAGTTCATGGAATTGGCCGTAAACATGCCGGAGCACGAGCCGCAGGTCGGACAGGCCGAGCGCTCGATCGTCTGAACATCCTCGTCGCTGATCTTGTCGTCAGCGGCGGCAACCATGGCATCGACCAGATCGAGCGCATGCTTCTTGCCCTGCAGCACGACCTTGCCTGCTTCCATCGGGCCGCCGGAAACAAAGACTGACGGGATGTTGAGGCGCAGCGACGCCATCAGCATGCCCGGGGTGATCTTGTCGCAGTTTGAGATGCAGACCATGGCGTCGGCGCAATGGGCGTTGACCATGTATTCGACGCTGTCGGCGATCAGCTCGCGCGACGGCAGCGAATAGAGCATGCCGTCATGGCCCATGGCGATGCCATCGTCGACAGCGATCGTGTTGAATTCCTTGGCAACGCCACCGGCCGCTTCGATCTCGCGGGCGACAAGCTGGCCGAGGTCCTTCAGATGCACGTGGCCCGGCACGAACTGGGTGAAGGAATTCACCACCGCGATGATCGGCTTGCCGAAATCCGCGTCCTTCATGCCCGTCGCGCGCCAAAGGCCGCGCGCGCCCGCCATGTTGCGGCCGTGAGTCGTGGTTCTGGAACGGTAAGCTGGCATCGGTTTCTTCCTTGCTTCGCGGAAATTGCGCGGACGATGCGGGACGGCAAGAAAGCTTGCAGGCCGGGCAGCCGCTGCATTTTGGAATTGTCCTAATCCAATCAGCCGGGACTGTCACTACCGGCAAGGGCAAATCCGGTACGCCGCCCATTTGCGCCCATCTGGCATATACGGTGGATCGCAGTCTTCTGTTACAGTCTATTCCATCACACCCGAACACAAAAAATTGGCTTCCCGAAAGCAATCTTCAAGGCCTACACAGTCATCCAAAGACGCTCATGATGCGTTTATTGAGATATCGGGCCGTTCCCGCCCAGGAGGATTTCGAAATGCCGGCTTATCATCCGTCAAAGATCCCGTCTTCGGAGGTCACGCCGCGCCAAGTCTATCTCCGCCGCCGCGAGTTCCTTGGCGCTGCAACGCTCGGCGCCATGGCGCTCTATGGGGCTGGTAAGGCGAGCGCTGCGGCACTTTCCGTCATTGAGAGCAAGTACAAGGTCGATGAAAAAACGACGCCGCTGAAGGATGTGACGACCTATAACAACTTCTACGAATTCGGCCTCGACAAGGGAGATCCCGCGGCCCTTTCCGGCGACTTCAAGCCCCTGCCCTGGACCGTCAAGGTCGACGGCATGGTCGGCAAACCGGGCACCTTCGATATCGAGGCCCTGATCAAGGAATTTCCGATCGAGGAGCGCGTCTACCGCATGCGCTGTGTCGAGGCATGGTCGATGGTGATCCCATGGGACGGCTTCCCGCTTGCAGCCCTGCTCGACAAGGTGGAGCCGCTGGGCAGCGCCAAATACGTCGCCTTTGAAACCGTCGTCCGGCCGGACGAGATGCCGGGCCAGAAAGGCATATTCCAGTCACTCGAATGGCCTTATGTCGAGGGCCTGCGCCTGGACGAGGCCCGCCACCCGCTGGCGCTGCTTGCCGTCGGTCTCTATGGCGAAACGCTGCCTAACCAGAATGGTGCGCCCATCCGCCTCGTCGTGCCGTGGAAATACGGCTTCAAGGGCATCAAGTCGATCGTAAAGATCACGCTCACCGACCAGCAGCCGAAGAACACCTGGCAGGTCACCAACCCGCAGGAATACGGCTTCTATGCCAACGTCAATCCGGCAGTCGATCATCCCCGCTGGAGCCAGGCGAGCGAACGGCGCATCGGCGAAAGCGGCTTCTTCGGCGCCAGCCGCCATCCGACGCTGCCTTTCAACGGTTACGCCGATGAGGTCGCAAGCCTCTATTCCGGTATGGACCTGAAGGCAAATTTCTGATGACGGATTTCTCGGTTACGCTTGCGAGACGCTGGCAGCCGGCATCCGTCTGGCTGCTCTACGTGGCGGGGCTCCTGCCCGCTGCCTGGTATTTCTACCTCGGCGCAACGGACGGTCTCGGCGCCGATCCGGTCAAGACCTTCGAACTGTTTCTCGGCATCTGGGCGATCCGCTTCCTGATCCTGACGCTCGCCGTCAGCCCTGCCCGCGATCTCTTCGGCTGGAATTACCTGCGCTATCGCCGTTGCCTCGGCCTGCTCTGTTTCTACTATGTCGCAATGCATTTCACCGTCTACATGGTGCTCGACCAGGCATTGATCATTCAAGCTGTCATCGACGATGTCATGAAACGGCCCTTCATCATGTTCGGCATGGCGGGCCTGACGCTGCTCATTCCGCTTGCGCTGACATCCAACAATTTCTCGATCCGCCGCCTCGGCCCGAACTGGGTCCGCCTGCACCGGCTCGCCTACATCGTCGCAGCCTGCGGCGCGCTGCACTTCGCCCTCTCGACCAAGGTCTTAAGCCTCGAGCAATACATTTATGTCGGCCTGCTGATCCTGTTGATCCTCTACCGTTCCTGGAGGCCGATCGCCCGCAGCAGGAAGCGCGGGCAAGGACGGCAAGACAGCCGGGCAGCGGCGACCGCCGGTTGAGCCTGCAGCGTCAGGCTATAACCGTCCCTTGGTGAAACAGCATTTGCCATCCAATTTCAAAGTGCTTCCAGATTGAGCTGCGCAAGACATGTCGCTCAAATCCGTCCTCTCTTGTGCGACGAGTGCGATAGGTTAGCAAAACTGCGTCCGAAGATATGATGCTGAGTGAATAATCGTAGGCCAGCACCTTGCCAGGGTCTTCGTTGTCGTTCTCCTGCACGAGAAGGTCGATGATCTCGTTACGGCGATATATTGCCCCGGAACTGCCGAACTCTACGAAATCCTGCGAAAGCAGCTCTTCCAGTGCCGTTCTTGAACGGCGCATCTCGGGGCGGTGAAGGGTCTCTTCGAGAACGCGGATTTCACTCAGCAGTTCAGGTAAATTTCCCATGAGCTCCACCACGCGTTGAAATCGTCGGCATCGTCAGTTCGCATAGCCCAATCGGCGTTCAACACGTCCAAAAGCGACAAACAAGAACAGCCGGGCTCGAAAGGCCCGGCTGCTTGCTTCCGGTGAACCGGACAATATTAGGCGGCGACGGCCTGCTCTTCGGCGGCGGAGCGTGCCTTGTCGGCTGCGCCCTTGGCGAAGGTGTCGCGGTCAACGAATTCGATGACGGCGAGAGCGGCGTTATCGCCCTGGCGGAAGCCGGCCTTCATGATACGCAGGTAGCCGCCATTGCGGGTTGCGTAGCGCGAAGCGATCGTGTCGAAAAGCTTCGAAACGACTGCGGCGTCCTTGATCTGCGAGATCGCCTGACGGCGAGCGTGCAGGTCGCCGCGCTTGCCGAGGGTAACGAGCTTTTCAACGATCGGACGGATTTCCTTTGCCTTCGGCAAGGTCGTCACGATCTGCTCATGCGTGATGAGCGAAGCCGCCATGTTGGCGAACATCGCCTTGCGGTGGCTTGCGGTTCTATTCAGCTTGCGGCCGGCTTTACCGTGGCGCATTGCTATTCTCCTTCACATGCAGGCATCTCGCCCGCCGTTTGATGGTTAGTACTGGTCTTCGTATCGCTTGGCGAGATCTTCGATGTTCTCAGGCGGCCATGCCGGCACTTCCATGCCGAGATGCAGGCCCATGGAAGCGAGAACTTCCTTGATTTCGTTCAGCGATTTGCGACCAAAATTCGGCGTGCGGAGCATTTCTGCTTCGGTCTTCTGAATGAGGTCGCCGATGTAGACGATGTTGTCGTTCTTCAGGCAGTTTGCCGAGCGGACCGACAGTTCGAGTTCGTCTACCTTCTTGAGGAGCGCCGGGTTGAAAGCGAGCTCGGTGACTGCTTCCTCTTCGGCTTCCTTCTGCGGCTCGTCGAAGTTGACGAAGACGCCAAGCTGGTCCTGGAGGATGCGCGCCGCAAAAGCGACGGCGTCTTCGCCGGAAACCGAGCCATCGGTTTCGATGGTCATCGTCAGCTTGTCGTAATCGAGAACCTGTCCTTCGCGGGTGTTTTCAACCTTGTAGGACACCTTCTTGACCGGCGAATAGAGGCTGTCGACCGGGATCAGGCCGATCGGAGCATCTTCCGCACGATTGCGTTCGGCCGGAACATAGCCCTTGCCGTTGTTGACGGTGAATTCCATGCGGATCTCGGCACCCTCGTCGAGCGTGCAGATGACATGCTCAGGGTTGAGGATTTCGATATCGCCGACCGTCTGGATGTCGCCAGCCGTCACAACGCCCGGGCCCTGCTTGCGGACGACCATGCGCTTTGCGTCATCGCCATCCATCTTGATGGCAATTTCCTTGATGTTGAGCACGATATCCGTCACGTCTTCGCGGACGCCCGGAATCGAGGAGAATTCGTGCAGCACGCCGTCGATCTGCACGGCCGTCACAGCGGCACCGCGCAGCGACGAAAGCAGAACGCGACGAAGCGCGTTGCCGAGGGTCAGGCCGAAACCGCGCTCCAGCGGCTCTGCAACGAGCATCGCCTTGATGCGCGAGTTCGAAGAGAACTCGACCTTGTTCGGCTTGATCAATTCCTGCCAGTTCTTCTGGATCATTTTTTTGCCTTCCGTTCGTTGCCACCATCCAATCGTGGCAACCGAGCTTGAGAAGCACCGGGAGCGTCAACAAAACGCTCACCGGTGTTGTGAGTGGCGATGATCAGACGCGGCGCTTCTTGCGCGGGCGGCAGCCATTGTGCGGGATCGGCGTCACGTCGCGGATGGACGTGATCATGAAACCGGCAGCCTGGAGCGCGCGCAGAGCGGATTCACGACCAGAACCCGGACCGCAAACTTCGACTTCCAGCGACTTCATGCCATGTTCCTGCGCCTTCTTGGCAGCATCTTCAGCTGCGATCTGGGCCGCGAACGGGGTCGACTTGCGCGAACCCTTAAAGCCCTTGGCACCAGCGGACGACCAGGCGATTGCATTACCCTGCGCGTCAGTGATGGTGATCATCGTGTTGTTGAAGGTCGAGTTGACGTGAGCCACACCCGACGAAATGTTTTTACGTTCGCGACGGCGAACGCGGACGGCTTCCTTGGCCATTGTATCCCTTTCTTGGATATCTTCACCGCCGTAATACCAGCGGCTACACCGGAACGGCGCCTAGGCCCCGCCCCAAACTCAAAAGAGGCCGGCGCAGACCGCCAGCCTCCCACTCCCGGTTTCCCGGAAATTACTTCTTCTTACCAGCGATCGCCTTTGCCGGGCCCTTGCGGGTGCGGGCATTGGTGTGGGTACGCTGACCGCGAACCGGAAGGCCGCGGCGATGACGCAGGCCGCGGTAGCAGCCGAGGTCCATCAGACGCTTGATGTTCATCGAGGTTTCGCGACGAAGATCACCTTCGACCTGATAGTCGCGGTCGATCGTTTCGCGGATCTGAAGAACTTCAGCGTCCGTGAGCTGGTGCACGCGGCGATCAGCCGGGATGCCGACCTTTTCGACGATTTCCTGTGCGAATTTCGAACCGATCCCGTGAATATAGGTCAGCGCGATAACGACGCGCTTCGCAGTCGGGATGTTGACGCCAGCGATACGTGCCACGCCTATTCTCCTTGAGTTCCAGTTGCCATCCGGCAAGAGGGCTTCGATTATGCCGCCCTCCGAAGGGCCGCTCGTTCAAATTTGGGTTCGTAACATGTCAAAACGACCGAACCCGGACTTCCTTTGGGAAATCCGCGCCGATCGCATCGAATATCGCGAGTTGGCGCGGTGTTTAGCGGAATCAGCGCTGAAAGGCAACCGGTCCCGCCAAGTTTATTTTCAAAGCCTTAAAGCTTCGAAAGGATGGTGTCGACCTCGCCAGTGACGCGGTCTATGTCGGCCATGCCGTCCACGCTCTTGAGCTTCCCCTTGGCGTAGTAGTAGCCGATCAACGGCGAGGTTTCCTTGTAATAGACCTGAAGCCGCGCCGTCATCGTCTCCGGGTTGTCGTCCGGCCGGCGCTTGAAATGCGTCGAACCGCACTTGTCGCAGACGCCTTCGCTTTCCGGGGCCTTGTCGGTGTCATGGTAGACACTGCCGCATTGTGCGCATGAATAGCGCCCCGCAACACGGCGAATGAGCTCGTCGTCGTTGACCTTCAACTCGATGACGACGGAAAGGTCGAGACCCTTTGCGCGAAGCATCGCTTCCGTGGCATCCGCCTGGATCAGCGTCCGGGGGAAACCGTCGAGGATGAAGCCATTCGCACAGTCCGGCTGGTCGATGCGCTCGGAGACGATGGCGTTTACAACTTCATCGGGCACAAGCTTGCCCGCCTTCATCAAGGCATCGGCCCGCTTGCCGACCTCGGTTCCGGCGTGAACAGCTGCACGAAGCATGTCACCCGTGGAAAGCTGCGGAATGCCGTACTTCTCCACGATCCGCTGGGCCTGGGTTCCCTTGCCCGCGCCCGGCGGCCCCAAAAGTATGAGTCTCATCGCCCCCTCTTTCCTCCACGCAACTTCGATTTCTTGATCAGGCCTTCGTACTGCTGTGCAATCAGATGACCCTGGATCTGAGCCACCGTATCAAGAGTTACGCTAACCACGATCAAAAGCGAAGTACCACCAAGGGCTAATGGGATGCCGGTTTGCGACACCAGGATCTCAGGCAGGATGCAGACGAACACGAGATAGATCGCGCCGATGACCGTGATGCGGGTCAAGACGAAATCGATATATTCGGCGGTGCGCTCGCCTGGACGGATGCCGGGAATGAAGCCGCCATGCTTCTTCAGATTGTCGGCCGTGTCCTTCGGATTGAAGACGATGGCCGTGTAGAAGAAGGCAAAGAAGGCGATCAGCGCCGCGTAGAGCAGCATATAGAGCGGTTGGCCGTGGCCGAGCGCCGCAACGATCGCCGTCGCCCAGGACGGCAGAGCCGTCGTGTTGGCAAAGCCCGCGACGGTCGCTGGCAGAAGCAGCAGCGACGAGGCGAAGATCGCCGGGATGACGCCCGAGGTATTCAGCTTCAGCGGCAGGTGCGAGGTATCGCCCTGGAACATCCGGTTGCCGACCTGACGCTTCGGATACTGGATCAGCAGCCGGCGCTGGGCGCGCTCGACGAAGACGATGACGGCGATAACGGCCATTGCGATCAAGATGACAGCGAGAATCAGCGACGTCGAAAGCGCACCGGTGCGGCCGAGTTCGAGCGTGCCGGCAAGCGCGCTCGGAAGACCGGCAGCGATGCCTGCGAAAATGATCAGCGAAATGCCGTTGCCGATGCCGCGCGAAGTTATCTGTTCGCCGAGCCACATCAGGAACATCGTGCCGCCAAGCAGTGTGATGACGGTGGAAATACGGAAGAACCAGCCCGGATCGACCACGAGGCCGCTGCCGCTTTCAAGGCCGACCGCGATGCCATAGGCCTGCAGTGCGCCGAGCAGCACGGTGCCGTAGCGGGTGTACTGGTTGATGATCTTGCGACCCTGCTCGCCTTCCTTCTTCAGGTTTTCGAGTGCCGGCACGACCGAGGTCATCAACTGCACGATGATCGAAGCGGAGATATAGGGCATGATGCCGAGCGCAAAGATCGCCATGCGCTCGACGGCGCCGCCCGAAAACATGTTGAAGAGGCCGAGAATGCCGCCGGCTTGGCCGCGGAAGGCCTGGGCATAGGCTTCGGGATTGAGGCCTGGAAGCGGAATGTGCGTACCAAGACGATAGACGAGGAGAGCTGCCAGCGTGAACCACAGGCGCTTCTTGAGATCCTCGGCTTTGGCGAAGGTCGAAAAACTAAGATTGGAAGCCAATTGTTCCGCTGCAGACGCCATGCGATTCTCCGCGCTACCAATTCGGGCGCTGCGAGCGAGTGCCGGACCCGGAATCAGTAATCAAATTATTCACAATCGGGCTACGGACGGATTGCTGGCGCAACCTATGCCTCACCCTTGATTTCGTCGAAACCGGCATGCTGCGGGGTGCAACGATGCAGATTCTTGTGAGGCCCACATATGGGAGCAAAATCGCCCGGTGTGAAGCCACCCCGGGCGACATATCATAAGATTATTATTCTGCCGCTGCGGCAGAAAGAAGCGTGATCGAAGCGCCGGCCTTTTCGATCTTCTCGACGGCGGGCTTGGAAGCGCCTGCGACTTCGAGCTTGATCTTTGCCTTCAGCTCGCCGTCGGCGAGAACGCGAACGCCGTCCTTGGCGCGACGGATCACGCCGGCGGCCTTGAGGGCTGCGGCGTCGACAGTCGCCTTGGGATCGAGCTTGCCGGCGTCGATCGCAGCCTGGATGCGTGCGAGAGAGACGACGACGAAGTCAGCCTTGAAGATGTTCGTGAAGCCGCGCTTCGGCAGACGGCGGTAGATTGGCATCTGACCACCTTCAAAACCGTTGATGGCGACGCCGGAACGGGACTTCTGACCCTTCACACCGCGACCACCGGTCTTGCCCGAGCCCGAACCGATACCGCGGCCGAGGCGCTTGCGGCTGTGGGTCGAACCTTCGTTATCTCTGATTTCATTGAGTTTCATGATGATAACCTCCGTCTCACTTCTCGTCGACGACGCGAACGAGATGCTGGACAGCACGGATCATGCCGCGAACGGAAGGCGTATCTTCCAGGGTGCGGGTCCGGTGCATCTTGTTGAGGCCGAGGCCGATCAGCGTCTGGCGCTGTACAGCCGGCCGGCGAATCGGGCTGCCGATCTGCTCGACGGTAACCGTCTTCGCTTCGGTCTTCTTGGTAGCCTTAGCCATGGGTCAGACTCCTCTTATTCTTCAGAGGCGTTGCCGGAGGCAGCACGGCGAGCCTGGAGCGTAGCATACTTGATGCCGCGCTGAGCTGCGATGTCCTTCGGGTGAACCTGGTGCTTCAGAGCGTCGAAGGTTGCGCGAACCATGTTGTACGGGTTCGAGGAACCGGTCGACTTGGCGACAACGTCGTGAACGCCGAGCGTTTCGAAAACGGCGCGCATCGGACCGCCGGCGATGATACCGGTACCGACCTTGGCCGAGCGCAGCAGAACCTTGCCGGCGCCATGGCGGCCATGGACATCGTGATGCAGGGTTCGGCCTTCACGCAGGGGAACGAAGATCAGCTCGCGCTTGGCGGCTTCCGTTGCCTTGCGGATCGCTTCCGGCACTTCGCGTGCCTTACCATGACCGAAGCCTACGCGGCCTTTCTGGTCACCGACGACGACGAGAGCGGCGAAACCGAAACGGCGGCCACCCTTAACAACCTTAGCGACGCGGTTGATCGCGACAAGCTTGTCGACGAATTCGCTGTCGCGCTCTTCGCGGCTCTGGCGATCTTCGCGAGAACCCCTTCTTTCCTGTGCCATTGTCCTCTTCCTTTTTCTTTTCCGGGTGCAATCGGCAAACAAACGAGGACCGCATCGGTCTCCCTTGCGGGAGCGTTTGCGGTCCGGTGAAAATCCGGCCGCTGTCCAAAAGACGCGCGGCCGGAAATCTCCTTAGAAGGTCAGACCGCCTTCGCGGGCTGCTTCTGCAAGAGCCTTGATGCGGCCGTGATAGATGAAGGCGCCACGGTCGAATACGACTTCCTTGACGCCTGCCTTGGAGGCGCGCTCTGCAACGAGCTTGCCGACGAGGGCAGCTGCTGCGGTGTCGGCACCGGTCTTCAGAGAACCGCGCAGATCCTTGTCGAGCGTGGAGGCAGCCGCAAGCGTCTTGCCGGCCACATCATCGATGATCTGTGCGTAGATGTTCTTCGAGGAGCGATGAACCGACAGGCGCGGACGGCCATTGGCCACCGACTTGAGTTGACGGCGCACGCGGTTGGCACGACGTGCAAGTGCTTCTTTCCTGCTAGCCATTTCGCGTGATCCTTACTTCTTCTTGCCTTCTTTGCGGACGATGCGCTCGTCGGCATACTTCACGCCCTTGCCCTTGTAGGGCTCGGGACCGCGGTATTCGCGGATTTCGGCGGCGACCTGACCGACCTGCTGCTTGTTGATGCCGGTGACGACGATTTCCGTCGGCTTCGGAACAGCGATCGAGATACCGACCGGCGGCTCATAGACCACGTCGTGGCTGAAACCGAGAGCCAGCTGCAGGTTCTTGCCCTGCATGGATGCACGATAACCAACGCCGTTGATTTCGAGCTTGCGCTCGTAACCGTCCTTGACGCCCTTGAAGATGTTCTCGATCATTGTGCGGGACATACCCCACTTTGCGCGAGCATCCTTGGTCTGGTTGAGCGGCGTGACCACGACCGCGTTATCTTCGAGCTTTACGCCGACTTCGTCGTTTGCGACGAAGAACAGCTCGCCCTTCGGGCCCTTTGCAGTAACCTTCTGGCCATCGACCGTAGCCGTGATTCCAGCAGGTACCTGAACGGGCTTCTTACCGATACGAGACCTGTTTAAATCCTGTCTGTTCGCAATGGAGATCCCTGCCCTGTCTTAGAAGACAGAGCAAAGAACCTCGCCACCAACGTTCTGTTCGCGAGCCTGGTGATCGGCCATCACGCCCTTCGGAGTCGAAAGGATGGTGATGCCGAGACCGTTCGCGACCTGCGGAATGGCCTTGACCGAGACATAAACCCGGCGGCCCGGCTTGGACACACGGCCGATCTCACGGATCACCGACGTGCCTTCGTAGTACTTCAGCTCGATGCTGAGTTCCGACTTGCCATTGCCGAAATCGACAACGGAATAGCCACGGATGTAGCCTTCGGACTGCAGGACATCGAGAACGCGTGCACGGAGCTTGGACGCAGGCGTCGATACCGACGACTTGCGGCGGGAAGCGCCGTTGCGGATGCGAGTGAGCATATCGCCCAACGGATCAGTCATTGTCATCTAACCTGCTCCTTACCAGCTCGACTTGACGATGCCCGGCACCTTGCCGAGATTGCCCAGCTCACGCAGCGCGATACGCGACATGCGCAGTTTGCGGTAGTACGCGCGCGGGCGGCCCGATACTTCGCAACGGTTGCGAATGCGGGTCTTCGATCCATCGCGCGGCAGGGATGCCAGCTTGATCGAGGCCTTGAACCGTTCTTCGATCGGAAGAGACTGGTTCATGATGATCGCCTTCAGGACTGCACGCTTGGCAGCCTGGTTTGCGACCGTAGTACGGCGGCGCTTGTTCTTTTCAACTGCGCTTGTCTTCGCCATGTCAGGTTCCTTTTCTACGCTCGTCGTTACGGTTACTGACGGAACGGGAAGTTGAACTCTGTCAGCAGAGCCCGTGCTTCGTCGTCCTTCGTTGCCGTCGTGCAAACGATGATGTCCATGCCCCACATCTGATCAACCTTGTCGTAGTTGATCTCAGGGAACACAATGTGCTCCTTGATGCCCATGGCGAAGTTGCCACGGCCGTCAAAGCTCTTCGGGTTCAGGCCGCGGAAGTCGCGAACGCGCGGAAGCGCGATGTTCACGAGACGGTCCAGGAACTCGTACATGCGGGCGCCACGCAGGGTGACCTTGGCGCCGATCGGCATCTGCTCGCGGACCTTGAAGCCAGCGATGGAGTTGCGTGCACGGGTGATGACTGCCTTCTGGCCAGCGATCGCTGCCAGGTCGGCTGCGGCAATCGTCGGCTTCTTCGAGTCGGCCGTTGCTTCGCCAACACCCATGTTGATTACGATCTTGTCGAGCCTCGGGATCTGCATCTCGTTGGCATAGGAGAACTTCTCCTGCATCGCCTTGCGGATGCGCTCGACATATTCCTTCTTGAGCCGCGGCTCGTACTTTGCCTCAGCCATCGATCACATCTCCAGAACGCTTGGCCACACGGACCTTCTTGCCGTCAACGACCTTGAAACCGACGCGGGTCGGCTTGCCGTCCTTGTCGACGATTGCAATGTTGGACAGGTGAACCGAGGCTTCCTTGCTGATGATGCCGGCTTCCTGCGTCTGCGTCTGGCGCTGGTGGCGCTTGACGACGTTGACGCCACGGACGACCGCGCGATCTTCCTTCGGCAGAACCTGGAGGACTTCGCCGGTACGGCCTTTGTCCTTGCCTGCGAGCATGACGACCTTGTCGCCTTTACGAATCTTCTGCATCGTTCCCGCTCCTTACAGTACTTCGGGAGCCAGCGAGATGATCTTCATGTGGTTCTTGGCGCGAAGTTCGCGCGGAACCGGTCCGAAGATACGGGTGCCGATCGGCTCTTTCTTGTTGTCGATGAGGACTGCTGCATTCGTGTCGAAGCGGATGATGCTGCCATCCACGCGACGGATTTCCTTGGCGGTACGAACAACCACCGCCTTCATCACGTCACCCTTCTTCACGCGGCCGCGCGGGATCGCTTCCTTGATCGAAACGACGATGACGTCGCCGATCGAGGCATACTTGCGCTTCGAGCCGCCCAGCACCTTGATGCACATGACACGACGTGCGCCGGAATTATCCGCGACGTCGAGGTTTGTTTGCATCTGAATCATATCAGGTCGCCTTCTTGTTTTACCGGAATGGTTGGGCTTGCGCCCCCTACCCCGGCTCATGAAAATTGTCAGCCCGCCGAACCCGCCTCACGGGCGGGTACAGACACGGCAATAGCTTGAATAGCGCGGGAAAAATCGTGCCAAGGTGGTTTCCCGACGGGACCTTCCATGCGCTCAAAGCAAAAGAACGCCCGGCATTCGAGCGTTCTGACGCTGCTTCATACAGAAATTTCGGCGAGACGCAAGGCCTCGCGCAAAATTCTGTTACTTGCCCTGGGCGGAAATGACCGTCCAGCGCTTGTCCTTGGAGATCGGTGCGCATTCCTCGATGGATACGGTATCGCCGATCTTGTACTGGTTGTTTTCGTCGTGGGCCTTGTACTTCTTGGAACGACGAACGGTCTTCTGAAGCAGCGGGTGAGCAAAACGGCGCTCAACGCGAACTACGAC
>NZ_JABEPH010000013.1:0-34438 GCF_013004495.1 Rhizobium sp. SEMIA 4085 | reverse complement strand
CGCACCGTCTTTGGTCACACTGTTACTTGGGTTGGTGGCCCGCACGCGTCGCCCCCATCCAAAATCCGAGGCGGTTTTCCTTCCCCCCTTCCTCCGGGTTCTCATGGACCCCGCGCCCGCCATCTTTGCCCCCTACGGGATAACCGCCTCCCGGCGCGTGTCCAACCGCCACTGCCGCATCCACGGCATTGCCGCCTCCCTTCAGGATCTCGACACCGACATCCGTCGCCAGATGCTGTGCGGTTACGACCATGCCATGTTCGGCTTCGACGGGCGCAGGCGAGGCGGCGAAAGCCGGTGCGAGCGGCGAGACGACAAAGGCAAAAGCGGTAAATAGCGAAATGGCTTTAATGCGCAAGCGTGCCATCACTTCCCCTCCAAACCATCAAATTATCCGGAGGGATATGGTTTCGTTTTGGCGGTGCGCAAGTCCGTTCAGGCGGCAATTGCGCTGCCGCCTGACAACCTTTCTTCGGCAACGCGCACGGCGGCCTCAAGATCGCGCGGCATTCCGGCGATATTTTCCAGTGCGGCGATGGCGACATCGGTTGCGAGATAGTCAGGCTTATGGCCGACGCCCTTGATCTTCAGCAGTTTCGAGCCGGCGATGTCGCGGGCAAGGCCCTGGGAATGCAGGTGCTCCCAGACGATGCCGTCGCTGTCGCCGGTAATGATGACGGTCGGTGCCGTGATGCGGCTATAGAAGGGCGATTGCGCCTTCAGATATTCAAGCAACCTGATGAAATCGGTGGCGTTGGCATGGAAGGTCTTCGGCCGCAACACCAGGGACGGCCCAGTCTTTGAGATGTAATCGGCCGGGCGCGGATTGGGCCGGAAGACATTAAGCGTAACCTGCTCCAGCCGCCACAGGCCCAGTGGTACGACAACAACGCGACTAAAGAGCCAGCCGATCAGCGGCACGGTCGCGATGTGATAGTACCAGTCGATGCCGCCCGGCCATGGATGAGTCGCCGGGGCAAGGAAGAGGAGACCGGCGGTCTTTTGCGGATGGTGCACGCCGAAGGCTGCGGCGATTGCACCGCCGAAGGAGTGACCGACGATGATCGCCTTTTCAATCCCGCGCTTTTCCATGAGCTTTGCGATCGCATCCGCTTGGCCGGAGGGGAAAGCATTCTCCGGTCCTCCACGTTCCGAATAGCCATGTCCGGGACGGTCGACGAAGAGCAATGCCGCGCGCCCTGCGAGCGGCAGCAAGAAGGCGCCGATCTGGTCGAGCAGGTTGCCGCTCGCGCCGTGGATAAAGACCAGGGGCGGTAGGTCGGCAGTGTCGGGGCGGGGGATGTGCACGGCGTTCATCCTGTAGCCGTCGATATCGGCCAGTTCGCCGATATTGGGAAATGCCTGTTCAAACTGCCGGGCTTTGTAAGACGAATAGCCGATTGCGGCAGCGATGGGGACGAGAATGGCGGAAATTTCGGCAAGCATGGCTTTGAACCGGCAACAGTTACGGCACCAATCCGTAAGATTGCGCATGCCGGTTCGGCGTCAAGATCAGGTCCGGCTTCCGGCGAGTTTTTCGGAGAGCGTATTTGCCTGCTGCTGCGCCGCGCGGTTTGCGGGGTAGACCTCCAGGAAGCGCTCCCAGGCTTTCAAGGTGAGTTGGTCATTGCCCGACATATTGAGAATCGTCGCCAATCCCGACAGTGCACCGAAGTGGCGCGGCTCGAGATTGAGCACGTGCTCTATGTCGGACATCGACTTGCGATAGTTGCCCATGGCGTAATTCAGCGTTGCGCGGCGATTCCAGCTTTCGGCGTAGTCAGGTTTCAGCGCAATCGCCTGATCGAGGAAATCAAGGGCTGCAGGATTGCGCTTTTCCTCGATCGCCTTGTCGGCCCACTGCATCAGCAAGTTCACAGTGGCGCTGCCGGAATTATTCCACTGGAGGCGGATTTCCTCCGCAATGCCGCTTGCCTTGTCCGGATCGCGCTCGCGCTTCAGCTGGGCATAGAGATTGTCGAGATGCTGTTTCGGAGAGGAGTTGGCATCCGGCTGCTCGATAATAACTTCCTTGTCCGCGGCAGCGGCAGGGAAAGCAGGAGCAAGGAAACCGAGAGCAAGCGGCAGCGCCGCGCAGGTCAAAGCAAAAAAGCGCATGGCGGACAATGTAGCCCGCCAGCGCCGAAGATCAAAGAAAATTTGATGTGATCACCGAAGCGACCCTAACGGAAAAGCCCGCAGCACATAAACGCGCAGGCGTAATCCGGCTCACGCTATGATCAGCCCTGACGAGCCTTGTAGCGCGGGTTCAGCTTGTTGATGATGTAGATGCGGCCCTTGCGGCGAACCAGACGGTTGTCACGGTGGCGAGCCTTGAGCGACTTGAGCGAATTCTTGATCTTCATTTTTCTGATCCGCGATCTCTGTGGGGGAATGTCACATTCGCCCGTATCTTTTAAACAATCAAAAAGCGCGTCTGTGCGCGCTCTTTAGGTTGGGCGTGCAGATAACCCGGCCTCATGTCTGTGTCAACCACATGAAGGCTTTTTCTCGGGCAAAAACCTAGGCTTTCCCCGTCAGTACCGTCACATGCCCCATCTTACGGCCGGGGCGGGATTCGGTCTTGCCATAGAGGTGGACGAAGGTATCGCGGCGTTTCAGCCATTCCGGAAGGCTCAAGATATCGTCACCGATCAGGTTCTGCATCACGCATTCGGAATGACGGTTCGCGTTGCCGAGCGGCAGGCCGCCGACGGCACGGATGTGCTGCTCGAACTGCGAGACAACGCAAGCTGCCTCGGTCCAGTGGCCGGAATTATGGACGCGCGGGGCCATCTCGTTGGCGATCAGGTTGCCGTCTGCGAGCACGAAGAATTCGATACCGATGACACCGACATAGCCGAGCGAGGTGAGGATTGCTTCCGCCGCCCGGTGTGCAGCCGCGGCGGTTGCCTCTGAAATCGACGCTGGCACCGTCGACGTGTGCAGAATGCCGTTGCGATGGACGTTTTCCGCCGGATCGAAGGCGACGACGGTGCCGTTCGCCGCGCGGGCGGCGATGACCGAAATCTCGCGCTCGAAGGCGACGAAGCTCTCCAGAATCAGCGGCACGCCGCCAAGGCCGGCATAGACGCCTTCCGCGCTGTCGGCGGCGGAACGGAATACCTTCTGGCCCTTGCCGTCATAGCCGAGGCGGCGCGTCTTGAGCACGCCCTGGCCGCCGAAGTCCTTCAGCGCTGTGTCAAGCTCGCTTTGGCTGTCGACGGCGTGAAAGCGCGCGGTCGGGATGCTGCATTCATTGATGAAGCGTTTTTCGACGAGACGGTCTTGTGCCACTTCCAACGCCTTAGGCGGGGGGTAGACGGGAACGTCCCTTGCCAAGGCCTCGGCAGCGGAAACCGGCACATTCTCGAATTCGTAGGTCACGACGTCACAGGACTTTGCGAGTTCGGCCAGCGCGGCAGGATCGTCATAGGCCGCAACGATCTGACGGTTGGCGGCCTGCGCGGCGGGACAATCGGCCTGCGGTTCCAGGATGATCGTGCGGAAGTTCAGCCGTGCTGCGGCCATCGCAAGCATGCGGCCGAGCTGGCCGCCGCCGATGATGCCGATCGTCTTTGCCGTCATAGGTTGTCCATGGGATATTCGGCAATCGAGGCGCTTTGCCGTTCGCGGTATTCATCGAGACGCTCGGCAATATCCTCGTCCGAAAGCGCAAGAACGGCGGCGGCCAAGAGTGCTGCGTTGATTGCACCTGCCTTGCCGATCGCAAGAGTGCCGACCGGAATGCCGCCTGGCATCTGGACGATGGAAAGAAGGCTGTCCTGGCCGGACATCGTCTTCGACTGGACGGGAACGCCGAAAACCGGAAGCGGCGTCAGCGCGGCCGTCATGCCGGGAAGGTGGGCGGCGCCGCCCGCACCGGCGATGATCACCTTGAAGCCCTCGTCGCGCGCGGTCTTGGCAAAATTCACCATGCGCTCGGGCGTCCGGTGCGCCGAAATAATGCGCGCTTCATAGGGAATTTCCAGCGCCTCCAGCGTGTCGGCGGCGTTTTTCATGGTCTCCCAGTCGGACTGGCTGCCCATGATGATGGCGACGGGCGGTCTGTCTGTCAGCGTCAACGGCATTACCCTTTCAGGCGATGATATCCGGAATGATCTGGTCTTCCAGCTTCGTCAGCTTGTCCTTGATGGCGAGCTTCTTCTTTTTCATGCGCTGGATGCGCAGCGCGTCGCATCCCATGGCAATCATGGCGTTGATCGCGGCGTCGTAATCCTCGTGCTCCTGACGCAAGCGCGCTGCCATGAGCCTGATTTCCGCCTGTTCCTGATCGGCCATTCGTATTCCCCATAGTCGTCTTCGGACGTTGTCCGGCCTGCCGATGATTTCCGCAAGCTCCTATCACCAAATAGCGGCAGCGGCTAGTTGGTGTTGATCATGAATTTGCCATGGACTGAGCACGTTTTCGCCTTCGACAAGGATGTAAAAATGTGTCACATTCCAAAAGTTGACGCCTAGAACTCCAGCGATGGATGGCTGGGGAAGGCAAGAGGAAGGAAGGGTCAAATGACTGTTCAAGCTCATCTTGAGTCACTCGAAAAAAAGCATGTAGCTCTTGAGGAGGAGTTACATTCGCTGATGGCATCCCCCTCCAGAAAAGACACCGACATTGCGGATTGCAAGCGCAGAAAGCTGCGCATCAAAGACGAAATCCAACGTCTGAAATCATCCGTTCACTAAGCGATAATGCCGATTGCCGGCGCGCTGATCCTGCAGCATAAAGAGGATAAAATCCAATCTTTCAAACGGGTTAGTTAATAACCGGCGATTTTTTGAAAAATCATGCGCCAGTCCCAAACACTGCGGAGTTGGGCTGGCGCATTTCTTTTGGACGAACGCGTTCACGCCCAGAATTGATCAAGCCACAGATTGAGTTTGTCGAAGCCTCGATTGTTGACCGCATAGATGCGCCTCGTGCCCTCGGAGGTTACCGATACGAGGTTGCTGTCAAGCAGCGCCTTCAGATGCTGCGAAACCGCCGGCCGGCTGATCGGCAGGCTTTCGGCAAGTTCGTTGACCGTTCTCGGCGCGCGCCGCAACTGCTCCAGCAGGAACCGCCGGTTCGGATCTGATATCGCGGCGAAAGGGTCGGTGGTCGACATGGCGAAAAGCTACGTCAAAGGCAGCCTCCGGGCAAGGAAATTGTGCGCCGCAACCGAGCGGCGATTGCCGGCGCCAGGACCTAGAATCCAAGCCCTTCGTGAATGATCAGAAGCGCTGCGATCAGTGCCATCGCATACATGAACGGATAGAATATCTCCGGCTTCATGCGCTTAACGCACCAGGCGCCAGCAATGGTCGCGAGTGGGGCGAAAGGCAGCAATGTCGCCGATGTTACGAGATTTTTGGTATCGAGCTGGCCGAGCGCAAAATAAGGAATGAGTTTCACCGCGTTCAAGATGGCAAAGAAACGCACGCTGGTGCCGATGAATTCGCGTGGCGGCAGTTTCAAGGGCAGCGCGTAGATCTGAAACGGCGCACCGCCGGCATGGGCGACGAAACTGCCATAGCCGGAAAGCGTTCCCCATGCGCCCGCAAGCAAGGGCCGCTGGCCGCGCGGCAGGACGACCTTTCCCGCACCGGGGCCGAAATTGTTCCAGAAATAGCGGGCGCAGAAAAGTACGGTGACTGCACCGATGACCACGCGCAAGACATTTCCGGGCACCAGTGCGGATGTTGCCCAGCCGACCGCAATGCCAAAGAGGGCACCCGGCAGCATGATCTTCAGCGTCGTCCAGTCGCCGTGCTTGCGCCAGACAACGAGCGAGATCATGTCCATGAAGATCAGGATCGGCAGCAAGATGGCGGCTGCTTCGACAGGCGAGACCACCAAGGCTAAAACAGGGACGCCGATCAAGGCCAGTGCGTCGCCCATGCCGCCCTTGGCCAGACCGACAAGCAGCACGGCCGGCACCGCGGCATAAAAGAATGACAGTTCCGGCAGCATGCTTTTCAAGTCCTCCCCTTGCCAGCCCCGTCTAACGGAATTACTCACACAAAACGAGTGTGGATTTGCCGTCTGCTGGCGAAACCCGCTGAAAATGGAAAGAGTTCATGACCGGACCGGAAAACCGCTGCCGCCTTGTCCTGATCGTCCCGGACATCGCCGATGCCGACGAGCAGGCAAATATTGTCGCCGACGCGCTGAAGGGCGGCGACGTTGCCTCGGTGATCGTGCCGCAATACGGGCTCGATGCCGGCGCGTTTCAGAAACATGCCGAGAAACTGGTTCCGATCATCCAGAATGCAGGGGCAGCGGCGCTGATTGCGGGCGACAGCCGCGTCGCCGGACGCTCGAAGGCAGACGGTTTGCATTTGACGGGTCTAGCCGCCGAAATCGCCGAGGCGATCGACAAACACGCCGGCAAGATGATCATTGGCGGCGGTAAAGCGACCGACCGCCACACGGCTTTGGAGATCGGCGAGGCACGGCCGGACTATATCTTCTTCGGCAAACTCGACGGCGACATCAAGCCGGAGGCGCATCCGAAGAACGTGGCGCTCGGCGAATGGTGGGCCTCGATGATTGAAATTCCCTGCATCGTCATGGGCGGGACCGATCCGGCTTCTGCCCTTGTCGTCGCCGAGTCCGGTGCCGAGTTCGTGGCATTGCGCCTGGCGGTGTTTGGCGAGCCTGGCCTGGCCCCGTCGGTCGTCGCTCAGGTCAACGCACTTCTTGACGAAAAAGCGCCACGGTTTGGGGATTGATATCGCGGCCATGCCGATCCTCTTTGCCTGTTTGCGCCGATCTCTCCTGTCTGCCGCCGTTTTCACGGCTGTTTTGCCATATGGCGCTTCGGCGCAGACCGTCGACAACGTCGTGACGCGTCCGCTGGGTTCAGAAGCTGAACCGTTCAAGACCAACCGGCCGGCGGAAGGAGCGCAGCCCTCGACCGGTCTCGGCGTGCTGGATCGCATGGGCGCCAAGCTGCCCGACCTGCCGCCGGAGAAGGATTACAAAGGGCCGATCGATACGGCTTACGGCGCCTATCAACGCGGTTATTACCTGACGGCAATGCAGCTGGCGCTGCCGCGCGCGCAGCTTGGGGATCCGGCAGCGCAGACGCTCATTGCGGAAATGCAGTATGCCGGGCTCGGTGTTCGCCGCGATCTGAAGAGCGCAGCATTCTGGTACGGCAAGGCTGCCGAAGGCGGCGATGTGGCGGCGATGTTCAAATATTCGCTCATCCTGATGGCGGGAGAGCTCGTGGCGCGCGACAAGGCGAAGGCGGACGATTACATGCGCCGGGCGGCCGACGGCGGCAATCCTTCAGCGCAATTCAACTGGGGGCAGTTGCTGACGACCGATCATCCCGGCCCCGAAGGACTGAAGCTCGCGCTTCCCTACTATGAAAAGTCCGCCCAGCAGGGTATTGCCGACGCCCAATATGCCGTGGCGCAAATCTATTCCGTGCTTGCCGATCTGCCAAAGCAGAAAAAGAAGCTGGCGCGCGAATGGCTCGCCCGGGCAGCGCGCGCAGGTTACGACACCGCGCAGCTCGATCTTGGCGTATGGCTCGTCAATGGCACAAATGGACCGCGGGACTTCGTGAAGGGCTTTCAGTGGATGAAGCTCGCTGCTAATCGCGGTAACGTCGCGGCGCAGAACAAGCTCGCTCATCTTTATATCGGGGCGCTCGGCACCAAGCCGGACCCGGTCGAAGCGGCGAAATGGTACGTGCTTTCCCGCCGGGCAGGGTTGCCCGATCCGGAGCTTGAGGATTTCTATCTCGGCATCGAAGACGCTCAGCAAAAGCAGGCGATCGACCGGGCAAACAAGTTCCGCCGCCTGCCCTGAGGTTCACAACAGTGCGTCGGCGAAGCCTTCGGTGCCGGCGACCTCTTTCAGCGTCTGCAATGCTCTCCCCTTGAAATTTGCCTGATTTTGTGGTCTTGAGGCCGCCATCTAACTCAGAGCGCTGCCCCTTCCGGCGATCAGGGACCGTTCCCGCCCTGACAGCGCACCCCGTATCAGTTCCAAGGAAAATGCCCCAATGGCCCGTTCTGCTCTTCTCAATGTCATGGTTCAGGCTGCCGTCAAGGCAGGAAAGTCGCTGGGGCGTGATTTCGGGGAAGTGCAGAACCTGCAGGTTTCGGTGAAGGGGCCGGGCGATTTCGTATCCAATGCTGACCGGAAAGCCGAAAAGATCGTCAGGGACGAGCTGTTGAAGGCGCGCCCGACCTATGGGTTCCTTGGAGAGGAGAGCGAAGAGATCAAGGGCACGGACGGGGCGCACCGCTGGATCGTCGATCCTCTCGATGGCACGACCAACTTCCTGCACGGCATTCCGACCTTTGCCGTGTCGATCGCGCTTGAGCGCAACGGCGAAGTCGTTGCGGGCGTCGTCTTCAATCCGGCGATGGACGAGCTCTATACTGCCGAGCGCGGCGGCGGCGCCTTCTTGAACGACCGCCGGCTGCGCGTCGGTGCGCGCCGTGTTCTTTCCGATTCCGTCATCGGCTGCGGCGTGCCGCATCTCGGCCGCGGCAACCACGGCAAGTTCCTCGTCGAGCTTCGTCATGTGATGGGCGAAGTGGCCGGCATCCGCCGCATGGGCGCTGCCTCGCTCGATCTCGCTTATGTCGCAGCTGGCCGCTTCGATGGCTTTTGGGAAATGGGATTGTCGCCCTGGGACATGGCAGCCGGCATCCTGCTTATCCGTGAAGCTGGCGGTTATGCGACCGATTGGAACGGCGGCACGGATATCCTCGATGGCGGCGCGATCGTCGCCGGCAATGAATATATTCACAAGGCGCTGATCGAGACCATCAAGCGCCCCATCCCTGCGAAGTGAGACACGTGGGAAACCGACTGTTGTAAAGACACGGTTTTCTCTGCCCGCGCACTTCAATTCGGCACAATGTTGATCTAGTCTTCGGTTGCAAGCAATCCGGAGGGCTGCGCAACCATGGAAAATGTGAATGCGGCGGAATTCGGCTCGACCGAAAAACCGAGCAGCAACTATGTCTATAAACTCTCCAGCCCGATGCCGTTCCTCTGGACGATGCTCTTGTTCCTGGTCATCGTCGGCTTCATCGCCGCCATTCTTTTCCGGCAGACGCAGACAGCTTTCATGCACAATCCGGGCCTCAACGGCCTCATCGTCGGCGTGCTTGCGGTCGGCATCATCCTGGTCTTCAGCCATGTGCTGTCGCTTCGTCCGGAAGTGCGCTGGTTCAATTCCTTTCGCGCAGCCGGCAGTGCGGACAAGGTAAATCGCAATCCGAGACTGCTTGCCCCCATGCGGGCGCTGATCGGTAACCGTAAGTCGACGGCGACGCTTTCGACCACCGCGCTACGCTCTATTCTGGATTCGATCGCCACCCGCCTCGATGAATCGCGTGATACGTCGCGTTATCTCATCGGCCTTCTCGTCTTCCTCGGTCTTCTCGGTACCTTCTGGGGTCTCATCGGCACGATCGGCTCGATCAGCGGCGTCATTCAGTCGCTTGATGCAGGCTCGAACGGCACCGGCGACGTGCTGACCACGCTCAAGGAAGGTCTGTCCTTGCCACTTTCCGGTATGGGCCAAGCCTTCTCGTCTTCGCTGCTCGGCCTTTCCGGGTCGCTCATTCTCGGCTTCCTCGATCTTCAGGCCGGCCGGGCGCAGACTCGCTTCTACACGGAACTCGAAAACTGGCTTTCCTCGGTGACCGATGTCGGGTCGGATGTTGCCGTTCCGGCGCTCGGCTCGGGTACGTCTTCCGAGGACCTTCGCGCGATGTCGGACTATCTGAAGAAGGTTGCCGAGGAAGGCGGAGCCGGCAGCCAGCGCTCGGTTGCCGCGATGGCAAGCCTTGCCGAAGGCATCCAGGGTCTCGTCAAGAACATGCGCAACGAACAGCAGATGCTGCGCGACTGGATCGAAGCGCAGCAGGACGAGGCAAAGGCCATGCGTCGCACGCTGGACCGGCTGGCGGAACGCATCGGCGCGCAGGAAAAGCAGAGCGGCGCCGAGAGAAGCCACCGCGTCAGCCAGACCGAAAAGAGCGAGGGCAAGTAAGCCATGGCGCTCGCCCGAAACCGCCGCCGCCACGGCGAACTGAACTACTGGCCGGGTTTCGTCGACGCACTTTCGACGCTGCTGATCGCCATCATGTTCCTGCTAACGGTTTTCGTCGTCGGCCAGTTCATTCTAAGCCGCGAGATATCCGGTCGCGACGAAGTGCTCACCCGCCTCAACAGCCAGATCAACGAACTGACGCAGTTGCTCGCGCTTGAGAAGGGCAGCAAGCAGGATCTTGAGGATTCCGTTGCCAATCTGCAGGCATCTCTCGCGACCGCTGAAGGTGACCGCTCACGGCTGCAGGCATTGCTCGATGCCGGTTCCGGCGGAAAGGATGCGGCACAACAGCGCATCGGCGGCCTGACAAAAGAACTCGACGAACAGAAGCAGCTAAGCGACCGGGCGCTCAGCCAGGTCGAAATTCTCAACCAGCAGATTGCGGCCCTGCGCAGCCAGATCGCAGCCGTCGAGGCGGCGCTTCAGGCATCGGAGCAGAAGGACCAGAGTTCGCAGGCGAAGATCGCCGATCTGGGCCGGCGGCTGAATGTCGCGCTGGCGCAGCGGGTTCAGGAACTGAATCGCTACCGTTCCGACTTCTTCGGCCGCCTGCGCGAGATCCTGTCCGACCGCGAAAACATCCGCATCGTCGGCGACCGTTTCGTCTTCCAGTCGGAGGTTCTGTTCCCTTCCGGCAGTTCCGATCTCAATCCTGAAGGCACGACAGAGATGACGAAACTTGCCACTGCGCTGCTAGATCTGTCCAGGGAAATACCGCCGGAAATCAACTGGGTGCTCCGGGTCGACGGCCATACCGACAATGTGGCGCTTTCCGGGGCCGGCCGCTTTCGCGACAACTGGGAGCTTTCCTCGGCGCGCGCCATCTCCGTCGTCAAATACCTGATTTCGCAGGGCGTGCCTTCCGACCGCCTCGTTGCGGCAGGTTTCGGCGAATTCCAACCGATCGCACCCGGCGATACGCCAGAAGCCCGCGGCACCCACCGCCGCATCGAGCTCAAGCTGACAGAGAAATAGTTTGTGATAGACACACCCGCCCTTGCCAGCCGCAGGGGGCGGGCGGCCTCACAAGGGCTCTGCCACCCATTTGAAATCACCGATGAAAAAATCGCGGTGGGAAGTCCTGCGGTTGCATTGACGTTTACGTGCGCGTAATTTCATGCGGATGGATGCGGGGAGGCGTTCGGGATGGAATATGACGTGCTGGTCGTTGGTGCGGGTCTTGCCGGGCTTGTCGCTGCGGCGGAATCGGCAGATCGGGGACGCAAGGTCTGCATTCTCGACCAAGAGGGCGGACAGAGCCTCGGCGGGCAGGCCTTCTGGTCGCTGGGCGGCCTTTTTTTCGTTGACAGTCCCGAGCAGCGCCGCCTGGGCATTCGCGACAGCCTCGATCTTGCCAGGCAGGATTGGGTGGGGTCGGCAGGCTTCGACCGGCCCGAGGATTACTGGCCGCGGCTTTGGATGGACGCCTATCTCGACTTTGCGGCGGGCGAGAAACGCTCCTTTCTACATCAACAGGGCATGCGGTGGTTTCCGGTCGTCGGTTGGGCCGAGCGCGGCGGCGGCGTGGCTCATGGTCACGGCAATTCCGTGCCGCGCTTTCATCTGACCTGGGGCACGGGGCCAGCCGTGCTTACACCATTTATCCGGCGCGTTCGGGAGGCAGAGGCGAAAGGCCGCGTCACATTTGCTTTCCGCCACTGCGTGGACGAGCTCGTGGTCGAAAATGGCGCCGTCTGCGGCGTGCAGGGGACGATCCTCGAGCCCGATGCTGCGCCGCGTGGCAAGGCAACGGTTCGCAGGGCTGCCGGAACATTCGAATTCCGTGCGGGTGCCGTCATCATCACTTCCGGCGGCATCGGCGGCGACCACGATCTCGTGCGTCGGAACTGGCCGGTAGAGCGTCTTGGTCGTCCGCCTGCGTCGATGGTTGCGGGCGTTCCCGCCCATGTCGACGGCCGCATGTTGGCGATCGGCGAGCGTGCCGGCGCGAGCATCATCAACAGCGACCGCATGTGGCACTATACGGAAGGCGTGAGGAACTGGGATCCGATCTGGGCGAACCACGGTATCCGCATCCTTCCCGGTCCGTCGTCCTTCTGGTGCGATGCCGACGGCAACCGTTTTGCTCCGCCGGCAATGCCGGGCTTTGATACGCTTGCCACCTTGAAGGCGATCCGCGCCAGCGGGCATGACTATAGCTGGTTCATTCTTACCAAGGCGATCATCAAGAAAGAGTTCGCGCTTTCGGGTTCGGAGCAGAACCCCGACATTACCGGTAGGGATATTGCGTTGCTTTTGAAACGGCTCGGCAAGAACCCGCCCGGGCCGGTGCAAGCCTTCATGGACAAGGGCGAAGATTTCATCGTCCGCGAGACGCTCGAAGAACTGGTCGAAGGCATGAATGCGCTGACCGGAGAAAACCGGCTCGACACTGCGCATCTGCGTGGCCAGATCGAGGCGCGCGACCGGGAAATCTCCAATGCCTACTCCAAGGATGCGCAGATAACTGCCATTCGCGGCACTCGAAATTATATTGGCGACAAGCTGTTGCGGACGGCAAAGCCGCACCGGCTACTGGATACCAAGGCGGGGCCGTTGATCGCCGTTCGGCTGCATATCCTGACACGAAAGTCGCTGGGCGGTCTGCAGACGGATCTTTCGGCGCGGGTGATCAGTATGAATGGTGATGCGGTGCCGGGTCTCTATGCCGCCGGTGAGGTCGCCGGTTTCGGCGGAGGCGGCATGCACGGCTACAAAGCGCTTGAGGGAACTTTTCTCGGCGGCTGCATCTTTTCGGGCCGGGTGGCGGGAAGAGCCGTATAAGGCGGCGCCTTTCGAGCGCCGCCAGTCTCGTTAAGCCGTTGCCTTGGTCTGGTCGTCGACCGTTGCGTCGGGCGCATTCTTCTTGATGGATTCAATGGCGCTCAGCGCGGATGCCTTGGCCTTGTAGCCCTCCGAGTTGAACATGGATTCGCCGTTCGAAGCCTTGAAGCGGAAACGGAATTCGCCAGCCTTATCCTTGTACACTTCAAACTTATACATCGATTATCTCCCAATTATCAGGAAGTTGCCTCGGTAACGGGAGACAATCTAGTGCAAAAGTTGAGTCTATTCCATCTGGATATTCGCACCCTTGACGATGGGTCCCCATTTCGCCAGTTCGGCCTTGACGTGTGCGCCAAGTTCCTCCGGCGTGGAGCCGACGATCGTGGCGCTGAAGTCTTTCATGCGCTCGGCAACGGCCGGGTCCTTCAGAGCCTTGTTGGCGGACGCGTTGAGCTTTGCCACAACATCGGCGGGCGTATTCGCCGGCGCAAAGAGCGCGTTCCAGGTATAGGTCTCGTAACCCGGAACGCCGGACTCAGCGATGGTCGGAATATCCGGGAAGGATGGAGCACGTTTCGCCGTAGTGACCGCCAGCGCCCGCAGCTTGCCGGATTTGATGTGGCTGGACGATGACGGCAGGTTATCGAACATGATCGATACCTGATTGCCCAGCAGATCGGTCAGCGCCGGGCCTGCACCCTTGTAGGGGATGTGCTGCATCTTGACGCCGGCCATCGAATTGAACAATTCGCCGGAAAGATGTAACGGCGTGCCGTTGCCGGAGGAAGCATAGCTCCATTTATCCGGCTCGGCCTTCAGCAGCGCGATCAATTCCTGGACGTTCTTTGCAGGCAGCTCCGGATTGACGACAAGCACGTTGGGCACGATGACGAGCAGTGAAACCGGCGCGAAATCCTTTTCCGGATCGTAAGGAGTGGATTTAAGGATCAGCGGGTTCAGCGCGTGCGTCGCGACCGTTCCCATCAAGATGGTGTAGCCGTCCGGTTCCGCACGAGCCACGTTGCCCGCACCAAGATTGCCGCCCGCACCGGCGACGTTCTGGACGATCACCTGCTGACCAAGGTCTTCCGACATCTTCTCGGCGATGATGCGCGCCACGACATCGGTCGACCCGCCGGCGGCAAAGGGAACGACGAGCGTAACCGAGCGCTCCGGAAACCCTTCGGCATGGGCGCCTCCGGCGCTCATGGCCGCAAACAAGCCGAGGCCGAGTGCCATGCGGCGGGTCATATTAAAAAGTGCCATTCGATTTTCCTCCCGGAATTCAGCGATGATGTCGCCCGACTGCATCAAATCGGGCAAAAGGAGGGTAGGGCGGAGGCGGATAAAAGCAACCGGAAGCGGCGGCATGGAATTGCAACTTTAGTCGCTGAGGTAAACTATCCGACTATTGATATTACAATCCGTCCTCCGATAACCATCTATGCGAAAGACGCAATCGAATGTGTAGGCTTGGCGGGGCGAGATCGTGGAGTTTGACATGCAGCCGGTATCCAATCCATTTCCGGCAGTCGAGAACGAGGAGGACGGTCTTTGGCCGGTGCGCCGGCACAAGATCCTCGACTGGTTGATCAATGA
Source organism: Rhizobium sp. SEMIA 4085 (assembly GCF_013004495.1). Taxonomy (NCBI): domain Bacteria; kingdom Pseudomonadati; phylum Pseudomonadota; class Alphaproteobacteria; order Hyphomicrobiales; family Rhizobiaceae; genus Rhizobium; species Rhizobium sp. SEMIA 4085. The sequence continues at coordinate 19,964 of NZ_JABEPH010000013.1, read as the reverse complement.
AACGCGCAACCAGCGGTTCATCGACAATATCTTGGTGGAGATGTGCGAGCGGCTGCGAGCTGCGGGCGTTCCCGTCGCTCGCGCGACGATGCATTTCCGGACGCTGCATCCTCAATGGCTCGGCGCGCGCATCCTCTGGCGTCCCGGCTTGCAGGAAGCAAAGATCACCACCTTCGGCTACGGCGTCGAGACAACGTCGCAATTCCTGAACAGCCCGATCAACGAGATCTTCAGCGGCGGTAGGGAAGTGCGGCAGAGCCTCGAAGGTGAAGTTGCTTCCTATCCGCTCTATGGCGAGTTGCAGGGTGAGGGGCTGACGGACTATGTGGCCTGGCCGATGGAGCACACGCTCGGAAAACGGCACGTGATTACCTTCTCAAGCGACACGCCAGGCGGCTTTAGGGAAGACCATCTGATTTTCCTCAAGGATCTTTTACCGGCGCTCACGCTTGTCACCGAAATCCGGATCAAGAACATTCTTGCCCGCACGCTGCTGCAGACCTATGTCGGGCCGCATGCCAGCGAGCAGATTCTTGCAGGCGCCACGACCCGCGGCAGCGGCGCAACGGTCGGCGCAGCGATCCTCATTTGCGACTTGCGCGACTTCACGACGATCTCCGACTTATGGCCGCGCGACGATGTCATCGAATTGCTCAACGCCTATTTTGATGCCATGTCGGAGCCAATCGAAAAGCACGGCGGCGAGATCCTGAAATTCATGGGCGATGGCTTGCTCGCCATATTTCCGCTGACCGATCCGGATGCCTGCATCAATCTTCTGCGGGCAATCAAGGAAGCGCAAGCGGCAATGACCGAGCTCAATCTCTTCAACGCGGAAAGGGGACATGTGGAGCTGCGTTATGGCGTCGGCGTGCATGTGGGGGATGTCATGTACGGCAATATCGGCTCGCGCAAGCGCCTCGATTTCACCGTCATCGGCCCGGCCGTCAACATTGCATCGCGGCTGGAGAGCCTGACCAAGGAAATTAAGCGTCCTGTGCTGCTGTCGAAAGCCTTCGTCGAAATGGCAGGGTGCGAAAGCGACCTGGAAAGCCTCGGATCTCACCCGCTGCGCGGCTTGGATGAGCCTGTGGATGTCTACGCGTTTCCTCAGGAGTAGCGTCTATTTGGCGGTAGCCAGGACCTCTTCTGCACCTGCATCGAACTGCAGCTTCGCCAGCCTGGCATAGATGCCGCCGTGGCGGATCAGGCTCTGATGCGTGCCTTCCTCGACGATGCGGCCCTGATCCATGACGAGAATGCGGTCGGCTTTCAAGACGGTCGCAAGGCGATGGGCGATGACGAGCGTCGTGCGGCCGTGCATGAGACCGTCGAGGGCCTTCTGCACCAGCGTCTCACTCTCGGCGTCAAGGGCTGACGTCGCTTCATCGAGCAGGAGGATCGGGGCGTTCTTCAAGATCGCGCGGGCGATGGCGATACGCTGGCGCTGGCCGCCGGAAAGGGTAATACCGCGCTCGCCGACCTCGGTGTCGTAGCCCTTGTCCAGCCTCGCGATGAATTCATCGGCCTGGGCGGCAATCGCTGCGGTGCGTACGTCCTCGCGCGTCGCGCCGGGGCGGCTGAAGGCGATGTTGTCGTGGATTGAAGCGGCAAAGATGGTGACATCCTGCGGCACGATCGCCATGCGTTCGCGCAGATCGCCGGGCGTTACTTCGCGCGCATCGATGCCATCGATCCCGACGCTGCCCTGCTGCGGATCGTAGAAGCGGAGCAGCACAGAGAAGACGGTGCTCTTGCCGGCGCCTGATGGGCCGACAATGGCGACGGTTTCGCCCGGCGTCACATTGAAGCTCAGGCCATGCAGCGCCGATTTTCCGGGGCGTGACGGATAGGCGAAGTGCACGTTCGAGAGTTCGACGCGCCCTAGGGCCGGAACGGGCAGTGTCTCAGGCTTTTCCGGTGCTGCGATCGTCGAGACTTCGTCCAGCAGCTCGGTCAGCCGGTCGGCGGCGCCTGCCGCTTGCGAGAGTTCTCCCCAGACTTCCGACAAGGCGCCGAGAGAGCCGGCGGCGATGACCGAATAGAGCAGGAACTGCCCGAGCGTGCCGGCCGATAGCGTTCCCGTCAGAACATTGTGCGCGCCAACCCAAAGGACAGCAACGACGCTGCCAAAGATCAGGGTGATCGCAATGCCTGTCAAAAGCGCGCGCGAGCGGATGGCCGAGCGTGCTGCCTCATAAGCGGATTCGACGGCAGCGCCATAGCGGCTTGCGGCCGCATCCTCGCCGTTGAAGGCCTGGACGGTGCGCGTGGCAGCAATCGTCTCGTTGGCAAAGGCGGAAGCTTCGGCGAGCGTATCCTGCGCGGCACGGGAGCGCTTGCGCACGGACCGCCCGAATCCGACGAGCGGGAAGACGATCAGCGGGATTGCGCCGAGCACAAGACTTGAAAGCTTCGGCGAGGTCACGATCATCATGCCCATGGCACCGAGACAGAGGATCAGATTGCGAAGTGCCACCGAGGCGGTGGCACCGACAGCCGATTTGATCTGCGTGGTATCGGCCGTCAGGCGTGACACAATCTCGCCGGACTGGTTGACATCGAAGAAGGAGGGAGAAAGCCGTGTGACATGCGCAAAGACATCCCGGCGCAGATCCGAGACGATGCGTTCGCCGAGCGTGATGACGAAATAGTAGCGAAAGGCGCTTGCGGCCGCGAGTATTACGGCGATGACCAACAACATGGCAAAGTAGCTGTTGATGAAGGTGCCGTCAGCTTGCGTGAAGCCATGATCGATCATGCGGCGCACGGCAAGGGGAAGTGTGAGCGACGTCACGGCGGCAACGACAAGCGAAACCAGCGCGCCTGCGACGATGCCGCGGTAACGCTTCACATAGGGTGCCAGTCTTCCGAACGGCTTCAAGGAACGCGACTTCTTTTCCGCGGTCTGCACTGCGTTTGCCAAATCATCTCCAATCGCCCCAATACCGCTGATCAGCGGTTTGTAGGCCCTTGTTATCCGGGCGGCCTTCATGTATAGGCACCGCATCCGAATGGGAAGCCGTAGCCTTAGCGACTGCGGCTTCATTTATTCAATCGGTTCTCTTGCCGCAATGACTTGCGTCAAATTGGACCCTGGCATCGCAGGAAGATTGTTATGAAGGCTGATATCCATCCCGACTACCACGTCATCAAGGTGGTGATGACCGATGGCACCGAATACGAAACCCGCTCGACCTGGGGTTCGGAAGGCGCTGTCATGAACCTCGAAATCGATTCCAAGTCCCATCCGGCCTGGACCGGCGGCAACCAGCAGCTCATGGACCGCGGCGGCCGCGTGTCCAAGTTCAACAAGCGCTTCGGCGGCCTCGGCCTCTAATCGCTTCTGCGGCACGGAATTTGAAAAGAGCCCGAGATTCCGGGCTTTTTTATTGCTTGAATCTGAATGAGTGCCGGGGCAGGCAAGCTGCAGTTCACGATCCTCGATGAGATACAGCGGCAACCAATCGCCGCGCGAGATGATCCGAGTACTCTGTACCTGTTCATTGATCATGAAAAGCAGGCATCCTTTAGCTTGCGGATATCTTGCCGCGCTTTTCCATGCGCTGGACGTCCCGTTTGAACTTTCCTGATTGAACAGGCGTCAGCACGGATCAGCGGCCAAGATCTTCAAAGAGGGCGTCGGCATTTTCGAGGCGCTTGCCTTGGCCTTCTTCCAGTTCCATTGCTTTTTCCGATGCCTCGGCACGCTTCAAATAGCAGGCGATGCTCGTCGGCACCGCATCATCAGAAAACGGATTGCGTCGGAAACGGAAACCCCATCGCTTCGAGGGCGGCAGTCGCCTTCTCTATTGTTTCTGTACCCATATACTCGCGCGCACCACTGCATGTGCGGACATCGCTTCCGCCTGGCTTTAGCGACAAGCAGTATGCAGCAAAAAACCGGCCGCGTCTCACGCAGCCGGTTCCATCTTTAGCCTATGCAAGTTCTCAGTTGTTGCCGAAAGCCGTTTGCAGCAGGCTCAGTTGTGCCTGGACGCTGTTCTGATTGTCCGGGACGATCGGCGCTTCGTTCGGGCGATAGATTTCACGGTCGAGAAGGGCAACGCGGTTCTGGAGGCGCAGCGAGCGTTCGACGAGATCGCGGAAGGCTTCCGGCAGATCGCCCCAGCCCGGAGCATTGCGGTCCACGTTGAACCCGTCGAGGCGGACCTTGTTCTTTTCAGCGAGAACCTGGTCTCGCGACATCTCACCGTTATTGACGGCACGCTGCAGGAGCAGCCAGGACGCCATCTGCATCAGGCGGGTCGTGAGGCGCATCGATTCGGCAGCGTAGAGAACAGAAGCCATGCGGGGCAGAACCTTGGATGCGGCGCGGCCATTGCCATCCAAATAGGCGGCAGTTTCCTCGACCAGCGACATGCCTTCCGCGTACAGTGTCTTGAACTGCGAGGATGCGGCAACGCGGCCCGCAAAACTGATGGTGTTCAAACCGAGTTCCGACATTCAAATGGTTCCTGTTGCACGCGTCTACAGATGTTCAGGTAACGCCAGCCTGAAACAAAAGTTTCAGAGGCCTGTCTTTATGTCTTTAGGATGGTATCTTTAGCCCAAATGCGCAAGGCGTTTCTTAAGAAAAGGTTAACTTCCACAGTTTCGTGGGAAATCGGCGCTGGCGCAAAAAGAAGAGCCGCAAAAGCGGCTCTCAAGGTAAAACAGGGAGAAAAATCAGACCAATTCGCCGCATGGAAAACTGTCTGAGATCCAGACGAAATCTGGATAAGAACAGTAATATCTCATAAAGCTTAATATTCTATTAACATTGTTTCGTATTAAGACTTGCGGCAGCGGTTATTCGCTTGCCCGTAGCCTTTGATCGAACGCTAGGAGCGAAAAAGGTTTTCGGCTGCGGCGCGTCCCGAAGCCTTCCTCGTGACTTCCGCCTCTATGCGGGCAATCTCCGCCTTCAGCTGTTCGACACGTTCCTTCAGCTCGTCCACGGAAAGCATGGAGAGGTCGGATCCGATTTCGTAAGCCGCCTTCTTAGGCAGGTCATCGTCAATGAAGCTCATGAGCAATCCTCCATCCGGTTCTCAGCCGTATTTTACAGCAGGATCGTCGCTTTCGGGAGGCTTGTTCGACATGGGTTCGACAAGCGACATGCTTTCGGGCGTCAGCATCTGCGAGGTGCCGGTCGGCATCGTCGTGTAAGTGTCGCGTTCGCTTGCCGGCACTGCGGCGCGAATGCGGCTGCGGATGATTGCGTAAGCGGTGATGAAGACATGCGACAGCGCCGTGACGAGGAAGAGTGCGTGCGGGCTTGTCATCGCCATGACAGGACCGCCGATCGTTGGTCCGATCACGGTCCCGATACCGTAGAGCAGCAAGAGCCCGCCGGAAACCTTCACGAAATCCTCGGCGGAGGCGAAGTCGTTCGCATGCGCTACGGCGATCGGGTAGAGCGTGTTGGCGACTGCGCCGTAGAGGATGACAAGGCCGATAAGAAGCGCGGGTGAAGAGGGATGCAGCACCACGATCAGAAGGCCAGCGACCGCGGCAACCGCCGACATGACCGCCAGAACATACCGGCGATCGACACGATCGGAAAGGCGGCCGGCTGGAAGCTGCATAAGCGCACCGGCGAAAATGGTGGCGCTCATCATGATTGCGATGCTGGCATCGGAAAGTCCCGCACCTGCCCCGAAAACCGCGCCAAGCGTGCCGTAGGCACCGTTGGCGATGCCGACCATCAGGATGCCGAGGCAGGAGACAGGCGAATTGCGGTAGAGCGCAGGCAGGTCGAGCTTCACGGCCTTCAGCGGCTGCGGCGAGGCTGCGGTCGAGAGCGTCGTGGGCAGCATGGCGATGCAGTAGAAGATTCCGCAGACCATGAAGAGCAACGGCGTTCGCACGTCTTCGAGCGGGATCATCATCTGGCCGCCGACGACGCCGAGAAGGGTGATGCCGATATAGAGCGAGAAGATCGCACCGCGGCTTTCGTTCGTGGCGCGCTCGTTCAGCCAGCTTTCGATGATCATCGAGGTGCCGGCGGTCGAAAATCCGGTGACGGCGCGCAGCGCGATCCACCAGATCGGATCGATGATGATGCCGCTCACAAGGGCGATGATGGCGATGATCGAGATGAAACCGGAGAAGGCGCGCACATGTCCGACGCGCCGCACCAGTTTGGGGGCGACGAGGCAGCCGACGACAAATCCCGCCGCCCAGGACGTGCCGAGCAGGCCGAGCGTGGTCGTGGCGTAACCCTCGAGATTGCCGCGGACGGGGAGCAGGATGCCCTGCAGGCCATTGCCCATGAAGAGGAAAAGCGTTCCGAAAAGCAGCGCGGCGACGGACAGCAGATTTCTTCTCATTTCCAAATTCTCGGCAAGTTCGATTTAAAAAGTCATAAGACAAGACGCTGCCCGCCCTGTCCCAATGGTGTTGATTATGGTTCGGAATGCCGTTACGGCATGAAGAAGTGCTGTGTTCGCGCGGAATAATGTCCGTCCTGTGACATTCTGAAATATTGGAAAAATAATGCCATGACAAAGCTGCTGGCGCTGTTGCTCGTCCTTGCCATGGTTATTCAGATCATCAAGCCGCTGGGGCTTCCTGGTTTGCGGCAGCGGATGGACTTTTGGAAGATTGCGCTGATTGCGTTTGCCGTTTGGGCGCTCGCGCTTCTTGGCCGCGACCTGATCGCCTAGACGGTGATCTCACCGCGCATGACCGGCACGCAACTGCCGGAAATCGCGACGTCCGTCACGATGCCATCCTTCTTGACGACGTCGACTTCGATGATGCTGCGCCGGCCCATCTCGACACCTTGCTCGATCGTCACACGCTGGGTCACGGTTTGCTCCGGTGCGAGCGAGACGAGATGGGCGGAGAGTGCGGCGGAAGCGCTACCTGTCGCCGGATCCTCGGGAACGTTGTCTAACGGCGCGAACATGCGGGCGCGGATCGTCCAAGGCTCGTCCGGCGAACGGACATAGACGAAGAGCGAGAAATCGTGATTGCTTTCAGCGTTCGGGCCGGCAGCCTCTTGGAAATGCGTGAGATTCGGTCGGGCGGCGCCAAGCGATGCCAGACCGTCGAGTTCGGCAACCGCAAAGGTAAGGCCGACGGAGACAAAAACCGGTTGGTGGGTCGATTTGACAATTGCGCTGCGGTCGATGCCGACGCAGCGTGCAATGGTTTCTTCGCAGACGGCAGCCCCGATATCCAGAGGCCGAGGTGCACGGATCGTTGCAGCAGTTACCCGACCTTCAATACGCCGAAGCGCCACTTCAACCAGACCGGCCTTTTCTTCGAAACGCAGCGTATCGCCGATCGGCCTGCCGAAGATCTCCTGCTGCTGGCCGAGAACATAAGCTGTACCGACATTCGGATGACCTGCGAAAGGCACCTCCATCGTCGGCGTGAAGATTCGGACATTCGCCGTGTTGGCGGGATCCTTGGGCGGCAGGACGAAGGTGATTTCGGAATACCTGAATTCCGCTGCGATCTTCTGCATCGTCTGGGTGCTGAGCTGCTCCGCGCCGGTGACGACTGCGAGCGGATTGCCTTCAAAACGGTTAGAAGTGAAAACGTCGACGGTCGTATAAGAAAGGACAGTCATTGCGGCTCCGATATTTTGGAAACCGCAATAATGAGTCACGTCCGTCGATCGCCAAAGCGCAATCTTGTCGCCGTGACAATGCAAGAATTTAGCTTGGCGAGCTTGCGCCGCCCTCCTGCATTCCAGTGCTTGTCTGGGAACGAAGCCACCGCGCGTCCGCGCCGAGAATGGTTTTCTTCATCATTCGTTTTCGAGTCAGTCGCGCCAGGACATGGCGGACCCGTGACAAGCTCACGGGGCCGCGTCGCAAGGGCGCTCAGTGGCGGCTACGCCGCCTTTTCGAGTTCCTGTTTCCAGTGGCCCTTGGCCGCAAGGCTGTTCATTTCGGCGCGGTGGCTGAAGGCGCGCTGGCCAGCGGCGACGTTTTCCTGTTTTCCGCCCCACGCCTTCAGGGCCGGATCCTGCCGCGCGCGGCCATAGGAGAAGGTGACCTTCCACGGCAATTCGAATCCGGAATTGATCGCCGATAGGTGAGCTGTCGCCTCTTCGGTGGATTGACCGCCCGAAAGGAAGGCAATTCCGGGCACGGCGGACGGAACGGTGCGCTTCAAAACCTGGACGGTGCGTTCGGCGACTTCCGCAACGGATGCCTTGCGGGCGTTCTTGCCGTCAATGACCATGTTTGGCTTCAGGATCATGCCTTCCAGGCTGACGCGTGCATCGGCAAGTTCTTCAAAGACGGTGCGCAGCGTCCATTCGGTGACTTCGGCGCAGCGGTCGATGTTGTGGTCGCCCGGCTTGCCGTCCATCAGGCATTCCGGCTCGACGATCGGCACGATACCGGCTTGCTGGCAGAGCACGGCGTAGCGGGCGAGTGCATGAGCGTTCGCTTTCATCGAACCCCAGGTCGGCAGCGAGGAGGAGATGGCGATCACGCCGCGCCACTTGGCAAAGCGCGCTCCGGCTTCATAATATTTGGCAAGGCGGTCGGCCAGGCCGTCGAGGCCTTCGGTGATCGTTTCGCCCGGATACTTCGCCATCGGCTTGGCGCCGGTATCGACCTTGATGCCTGGAATGCTGTCTGCAGCCTTGATGATGTCGACGAAGGTCGTGCCGTCGGCCGCCTTCTGATAAAGCGTCTCTTCATAGAGGATCACGCCCGAGACATACTTCTTCATAGCCTCGTCGGAGCGGAAGAGCATTTCGCGATAATCGCGGCGGCTCGTTTCCGTGGATTCCAGGCCGATCGTATCGAACCGCTTTCCAATCGTACCGGTCGATTCATCGGCGGCAAGCAGCCCCCGGCCACCCGCTACCATCTTTGCTGCAATGTCTTCCACGCGTTCGCTCATTTTTACTCTCTCCACGACAAAAAAATCGGCAACCATGCATATAGGTCGGCGATAACAGAAGTTTATAGGCAGGAGAATGGAGCGCTAAGTCATTGAAACGATTGAAATCATTTCAATCGTTTGAAACTTTGAGATTATTTTCGCTGCGTGAGCAAAAGACCGCCGAAGCCTAAACGCTTCCGCGGTCTATCCGTATGTAAAGATTGCCAAATCAGCCGGGCGTTACTTGCCGGAAAGAACGGCAACACCCGGTAGGATCTTGCCTTCCATCCATTCGAGGAAGGCGCCGCCTGCGGTCGAAACATAGCTGAAGTCATCCGCGGCACCGGCATGGTTCAGTGCCGAAACGGTATCGCCGCCGCCTGCGACGGAGGTGAGCTTGCCAGCCTTGGTGCGTTCGGCAGCGTATTTGGCCGCTGCGACCGTCGCCTTATCGAAAGGCTCGATTTCGAATGCGCCGAGCGGCCCGTTCCAGACCAGCGTCTGGGCGCGCTCGATCCAGGCCTTGACCACCTCGACCGACTTAGGACCGACGTCGAGGACCATGGCATCTTCCGGAATGGCATTGATGTCGACGGTCTGGTTTGCGGCACCTGCCTTGAACTCGCGCGCGACAACGCCGTCTTCCGGCAGAATGATCGCGCAGCCGGCTGTCGCGGCTTCGATCATGATCTGCTTTGCGGTTTCGCCAAGGTCATGCTCGCAGAGCGACTTGCCGACATTGGTGCCGCGCGCGGCGAGAAAGGTATTGGCCATGCCGCCGCCGATCACCAGGGCGTCGACCTTCTTCACGAGGTTCATGAGCAGATCGATCTTGGTGGAAACCTTGGCGCCGCCGACGATGGCAACGACCGGGCGGGCCGGACTGCCGAGGCCTTTTTCGAGCGCTTCGAGCTCCTGCTGCATCGTGCGGCCGGCATAGGCAGGAAGCAGGTGGGCAAGGCCCTCGGTGGACGCATGGGCGCGATGCGCGGCGGAGAAAGCGTCGTTCACATAGATGTCGCCATTGGCAGCGAGCGCCTTGGTGAACTCCGCGTCGTTCTTTTCCTCACCTTTGTGGAAGCGGGTGTTTTCGAGAAGCAGGATATCGCCATCCTTCATTCCGGCGACGGCCGAAGCAGCCGCTTCGCCGATCGAGTCCGATGCCGTGGCAACCGGCTTGCCGAGCACCTTTGAAACGTCCGGCGCGATCAGCGAGAGCGAGAGGTCCGGTGAGGGGCCTTCTTTCGGGCGGCCGAAATGCGCAAGCAGAACAACCTTGGCCCCCTTCTTCGACAGTTCGAGGATCGTCGGCGCAACGCGTTCAATGCGCGTCGTGTCGGTCACCTTGCCGTCTTTCACGGGCACGTTGAGGTCGACGCGGACGAGAACACGCTTTCCGGCGATGCCGCTGAGGTCGTCGAGAGTCTTGAAAGCTGGCATGGGACTATCCGTTCGTTATTTGCCTTGGAAGGTGGCCGACCATAGCAAGGATGCCTCAAGACGCAAGGCGTTCAACCGTGGTTTTCACGCGCGTTTTCGTCATGGTCCGGCACGCCCTTGGCCGTTGCGGCTTCCGGTTTTTTGCGACCCTTGAGGCGGTCGCGGACACGCCGGACGATGTCATGCAGATTGATGAAGATCGGCAGCGTGATGGCAGGCTCGACAGCCTCGAGCGACATGCCGACCGAGGTGATATGGGCCTGGTCGTCGAGGTCGCGGACGATCAGGATGATCGAGCCGAGACGGACGCGATCGGCATAGTCCGCCTTGCCGCCAAGGCGCTGCTTCATCAGTTCGGCGATCGTCAGCCCCTTCTCGGATTCATTCAGCAGGCCCGGGCCGTAGGCAGCATCGAGATCGGCTGCAGGGCGGGCAGGGGAGAGCGCGAAGGCACCAAAGAACTCGGCATCGTCTGCATCCACCGGCGCGCGACTGGCGAAGAGCCGGTCAAGCAGACGCGAATGGCTCGGCACGATGAACAGATAGACGAGATCGTTCTCGCGTAGCCGCCCGGCATATTGATAACGCATCGACTTGCCGTCGCGGATGACGAGCGAAGGCGTTGCCCAGCGCGGGATGCGCTCGCCGCGAAGGATCGGACTGTCCTTGATGACGCGATAGGAAAGTAGCTCGTGGTTTGCCGCACCCGGCAGGTCGACCTCGACCTTGTCGACGGCACCCATGCGCGGGGGAATGATGAGGCCGAGCTTCTTGGCCACTGGCTTGATCGTCCAGCCCTGAATGAGCAGCGAGACCAGCACGATGATGAAGGCGGTGTTGAAATAGATCTGCCCGTTCGGCAGCCCGCCGAGGATCGGCATGATGGCGAGCAGGATCGAAACTGCGCCGCGAAGCCCGACCCAAGCAACGAAGCCGATCTCCTGCTGCGTATAGTCGAAAGGCAGGAGCGAAAGCCAGATGGCGAGCGGACGGGCGACGAAGATCAGGAACAGCGCCAGTACAACCGCTGGGAGGATGATCGCCGGAAACTGGGAGGGCGTCGCGAGCAGACCGAGCACGAGGAACATGATGATCTGCGCGAGCCAGGTCATGCCGTCTTGAAAGCGTTTGATCGATCCCAGCGCCGGAAGCTTGCGGTTTCCGGCATAGATGCCGGCGACATAGACGGCCAGAAAACCGCTGCCGCCGACGGCGCCTGCGAAGGAAAACACCAGCATGGCAAGGCCGAGCACAAAGATCGGCGTGAGGCCGCGGTCAGTGTCCAGACGGCCGACGACCTGCGCGATCATCATGCCGCCGAGCAGCCCGAGGATGACGCCAAGGCCCATTTCCTGAATGAACACCGCAAGCATGCCGATATTGATGCCGGCATAGCCTTCGCCGCTGGCAAGCAGTTCGACGAGGGCGATGGTGAGGAAGATCGCCATTGGATCGTTGGTGCCGGATTCCACTTCGAGCGTCGAGCGCACCTTGTCGCGGATGTTGATGCCACCGATGCGCAGCAGGAAGAAGACGGCGGCCGCATCCGTGGAGGCGACGATCGAGCCGAGCAGCAGGCCCTCGAGCCAGGTGAAGTTCAGCAGCCACATGGCGACCACGGCAAAGAGGCCGGCGGTCATCAGCACGCCAACGGAGGCAAGCGTCAGCGAAGGTATGGCCGCGAGCTTGAAGGCCTGAATCGGCGTGCCGAAGCCGGAATCGAAGAGAATGATGGCAAGTGCGATCGAACCGAGGATATAGGCGAGGTAATTGTTGCTGAACTCGATGCCGAGCCCGTCTACACCCGCAATCAGGCCGATTGCCAGGAAAAGCAAAAGCAGGGGAGCGCCAAAGCGGAAGGCGAGCAGGCTTGAGAAGGCCGCAAGAAGCACAAGCGCCGTCGATACCAGTACGACGATGTAGAATGCTTCCACGTCCAACCCCTTTTCATTGCCCGCCGCAAACCCGCCCCGGCATGCAGCTATTTCCGCCCTCCACGCTTCAATCCGCCTGCATCAGTAAACGGCAAAACAGGTAAGAAGGGTAGGCCTTGTGGCTTAACCTCGCTTGCCTGCGGCTTCATGCTGCTGAACGGCGCGCCGGACGGCTGGCCGGTGGGGATGCTACGGGAGAGATTCTCATTGAAGAATTTATAGGTAAATCAGGCAAGAGCAGGGCAAGGAGAAGAGGACTGCAATTTTTTGTTTTTCGAAAGGTCGTTAGACGCCGCTCAAATTTTTCTTCACCGCGAAGCACTTCTGAATTCTATCCACGAGCGTGCCATCGCGGAGCGGCACCTTGTCAATGGTCTTATATGTCCGGAAGCCCATCTTCTCATAATAAGCGAGTCCGCCAGTGTTATCGGCGCGGATGGTTGCATTGATGAATGCGACGCCGCGCTCTTCGGCGGTGGACAAGGTCGCGGCGAAGAGCTTCGTGCCGACGCCGGGTATCTTCGGGCTCAGGCGAGCAAAGGTTCCGATGTCGGCCCACCCTTTCGGTAGGTTTTCGTAAAGGCTCAGGAACTGAAATCCTGCAATGCCGGGCCCGGCCTGTGCGACGTGGCATGTCAGTGCGGACTTACCGGTGATGAACCAGTCGGTCAGCTCCTTTACTGAGAGGGGCTCTTCCAGAGCAGTGGTGCCGCCAACTTCGATTATTTCGTTGAGGAGCACACAGAGCTCTTCTGCGTCGTCTGCGCTTGCCTTTCGAATATCGAGATATTCCACGATCTTCATCCTCGTTTTGCCGGCATGGGCAGATACATGCCGTTTTTGCCGCAAGGGACTTGATAGCTCGGGCAGTGCTCAAAACAAGAGCGGCCCGCTTTCGCAGGCCGCCTTCCTAAATCCGCTTGGCAAAACTTAGCTGAGTTTTGCAAATGCAACGGCCGTGTCGGCCATGCGGTTGGAGAAGCCCCACTCGTTGTCGTACCAAGTGAGGATTCGGACGAAATTGCCTTCCATGACCTTGGTCTGGTCGATTGCGAATATCGAGGATTGGCTGTCGTGGTTGAAGTCGCGCGAAACCAGCGGCTCCTCGGTGTAGCCGAGAACGCCCTTCAGCTTGCCGTTGGCGGCAGCCTTGATGGCTTCGTTGATTTCCTGAACCGTGGTTGCTTTCTTGGCGACGAACTTGAAGTCGACGACGGAGACGTTCGGGGTCGGGACGCGGATCGACGTGCCGTCGAGTTTGCCCTTCAGTTCCGGCAGGACGAGGCCGACGGCTTTTGCCGCACCGGTCGAGGTCGGGATCATCGAGAGTGCGGCAGCGCGGGCGCGGTACAGATCCTTGTGCATCTGGTCGAGCGACGGCTGGTCGTTTGTGTAAGAGTGGATGGTGGTCATGAAGCCGTGGTCGATGCCAACGGCGTCGTTCAGCACCTTGACGACCGGAACCAGGCAGTTCGTCGTGCAGGAGGCGTTGGAGATGACCATGTGCTCCTTGGTGAGCTGGTCGTGGTTGACGCCGTAGACGACGGTCAGGTCAGCACCGTCGGCAGGCGCCGAGATAAGGACGCGCTTGGCGCCGGCGGTGAGGTGGGCTGCGGCCTTGTCGCGCGCGGTGAAGATGCCGGTGCATTCCATCGCGATGTCGACGCCGAGTTCCCGGTGCGGTAGCGTCGCCGGGTCCTTGATCGCCGTCACCTTGATCGGCCTGCCATTGGCGACGACGATCGTGTCGCCTTCGACCTTGACGGCTGCGGGGAAGCGACCGTGGATCGAGTCATAGCGCAGCAGGTGGGCATTGGTTTCGACGGGGCCGAGGTCGTTGATCGCGACCACCTCGATGTCAGTGCGGCCAGATTCGACGATCGCGCGAAGAACATTGCGGCCGATGCGGCCAAAGCCATTGATGGCAACCTTAACAGTCATTTGCATTCACTCCCTAGATATGGGGCTTGCGGATGAGTGGAGAGCGCCGGAACGCTCCCCCTTTAGAGTTTGGCTTCTGCTGCGGCGACAACGGCTTCCGCCGTGATGCCGAAATGCTTGTAGAGTTCCTTGTACGGGCCGGAGGCGCCGAAGCTCTTCATGCCGATAAAGGTACCTGCCGGGCCGATAAAGGCGTCCCAGCCTTCGCGGACGGCGGCTTCGACGGCGATCTTGACCGGCGACTTGCCGAGGACCGCATTGCGGTAGGCTTCCGGCTGCTCGAAGAAGAGTTCGGTGCAGGGAACGGAGACGACGCGGGTGGAAACGCCCTTGCCTTCCAGCGTGGCGCGCGCGGCGATGGCGATCTCGACCTCGGAGCCCGATGCGAAGATCGTGACCTTGGCATCATCGGAGCCGGCGAGCGTGTAGGCGCCCTTTGCCGAGAGGTTCTCCTCGCTGTATTCGGTGCGCACGGCCGAAAGGTTCTGGCGGGTGAGCGCCAGGCCCGACGGACGGTTTGGCGTCGTGATGGCGATCTGCCAGCATTCGGCGGTTTCCGTGGCATCAGCAGGGCGGAAGATCATCAGGTTCGGAACGGCGCGCAGTGCGGCGAGCTGTTCGACCGGCTGGTGCGTCGGGCCATCTTCCCCGAGGCCGATCGAGTCGTGCGTCAGCACGTGGATAACGCGGATGCCCATCAGCGAGGCGAGGCGGATCGGCGGGCGGCAATAATCCGAGAAGATCAGGAAGCCGCCGCCGTAGGGGATCAGGCCGCCGTGCAGCGAGATGCCGTTCATGGCGGCCGCCATGCCGTGTTCGCGGATGCCGTAATGCATGTAGCGGCCGGAGAAGTCGGTCGGGGTAATCGACTTCATCTGGCTGGTCTTGGTGTTATTCGAGGGCGTCAGGTCGGCGGAGCCGCCGAGCGTTTCTGGCAGGAAGCCGTTTATGACTTCGAGCGCATCTTCCGAAGCCTTGCGGGTCGCGACCGTCGGCTTGGTTTCGGCAAGCTTCTTCTTGTACTCGCTGATCGCTGCATCGAAGCCGGGCGGCAATTCGCCGGCAAAGCGGCGGGTGAACTCGGCCTTCTTGTCGGAGGCAGCGAGGCGGCCCTCCCAGGCCGTGATGGTTTCGGCAGAACGGGTGCCCGCCTTGCGCCAGGCTTCCAGAATGTCGGCCGGGACGGTGAAGGCTTCGGCGTCCCAGTTCAGGGCCTCGCGGGTAGCGGCGATTTCATCTGCGCCGAGCGGGTTGCCGTGCACCTTGTGGGTGCCCTGCTTGTTCGGCGCGCCGAAGCCGATGATCGTCTTGCAGGCGATCAGTGTCGGACGGTCGGATTTTTGCGCGGCTTCGATAGCGGCGGCAACGGCAGCCTGGTCATGACCATCGACTTCGATCGTGTTCCAGTGCGCTGCCTTAAAGCGCGCAACCTGGTCGGTCGAATCCGACAGCGATACGGCGCCGTCGATGGTGATCGAATTGTTGTCCCAAAAGACGATGAGCTTGTTGAGCTTCAGGTGGCCAGCGAGCGCGATGGCTTCCTGGCTGACGCCTTCCATGAGGCAGCCGTCGCCGGCGATCACATAGGTGTAGTGGTCGAGCAGGTCGGAGCCGAACTCCTCGCGCAGCTTGCGCTCGGCGATCGCCATGCCGACCGAATTCGCGATACCCTGGCCGAGCGGGCCGGTGGTGGTTTCGATACCGGTCGCATGGCCGTATTCCGGATGGCCGGCTGTCTTATAGCCGAGCTGGCGGAAATTCCTGATGTCCTCGATCGACATGTCCGGATAACCGGTCAGATAAAGCAGCGAATAAAGCAGCATGGAGCCATGACCGGCCGACAGCACGAAGCGGTCGCGGTTCGGCCAGTGCGGCTGCTTGGGATCGAAGTTCAGATATTTCGTAAAGAGAACGGTGGCGACATCCGCCATGCCCATCGGCAGGCCCGGATGGCCCGAATTTGCCTTTTCGACGGCATCCATGGAGAGAAAACGGATCGCATTCGCCATCCGGTCATGTTGTTCGGGAGAGGTCATGGCTTTTCCACGGGGTTCCGGTGTCGGGAGATGGCCTCGAGCCTTCTGAAGGCCATCGATGAAAGCGGGTGAGACATAGCAGTTGGAACGGCCAAGTCAATAAATTGCGGGCCATATCCGGGCCGGGTGCGACGATTTTTGACATTTGATCGTTGAGTTGTGCAAAAGACGAATCGGCCGCTTCAGGTGCGTGTATTTCAGTCATCCACAGAATAGGGCCTATGCGCCGGTATGGCTTTTATTGACGCGCCGTCGGCTAGCTGCATATCCTGTTGAAATCACTGGACCGGCAAGGCCTGCCGATTCGAGAGGTCTTGCGCGGGAGAACCGGACAGCGACATGACGCCCACAGGCAAATCCATGGAAGCGGCCCTCAACGAGCTGAAGCAGGCGATTTCCGGCTTGGAAAACGCCGTGGATATGCGAATCGAACGCCAGCGCGAGCAGGGCGACATCGAGGGCGAGGTTCGACGCGTGCATGCCGATCGCTCCAAACTCGCGCAGGAACTCGACCAGGCAGAATTCCGTGCCAACCGGCTGGAAGAGGTCAACCGCGAGGTTTCGCGGCGGCTGGTAACGGCGATGGAGACGATCCGCGCGGTTCTGGACCGCTAATGGAAAGACAGTGACATGGCACAGGTGACGGTAACGATTGACGGGAAGGCCTATCGAATGGCCTGCGAGGAAGGACAGGAAGACCATCTGACCGACCTCGCCAACCGCTTCGACCGCTATGTCGGCCACCTCAAGGGTCAGTTCGGCGAAATCGGCGATCTGAGGATCACCGTCATGGCCGGGATCATGGTGATGGACGAAATCTCCGAGCTGAGCCGCCGCGTGGGTGAGCTGGAAGCCGAGCTCGAAACGTTGCGCGGCAATCGAGACACCGTTCTTGCTGCGACCGCGCGGACGGAGGAAAGCCTCGCCGAAGTGCTCGGAGAGGTGACGAGCCGCATTCGCGGCCTCACCGACAAGCTCAACGGCCGGGCGCCTGCCGAGCTCAATTAAATTTTCGCAGCGTGCATGTCCCTCTGGCGCAGCTTCGTGAACGGCCTTATATATCGTGCTGCGATCTGCGCCTCTCGACAGGAACCACAATCCCTGGGGCCATACTCGATCCAAAGGGAGCTGTCCCTGACCAGGCTCGTGGGCCTGGACACACGGTGCCCACCTACGTTTGTAGGCGCCCAGGATCGTAAATCTCCATCGGCTGCCGCGGATCGCACTTCATTTTTCGGCGGCAGGGTTCCGCCCCTCGTCTATTCCGATATCTCTTCGCATATGCGCGTTCAGTGCGGTTGCCGGCTGCGGCGGGGCTGTGGATCTTTGCCGCTGCGCTGGAGCGGCGAGGCTGTTAAACGGTAGCAATGCATTCAGAATTTTTATCGAAAACCACATGGTCTATCTCCCTGTGGTCAATTTATTCTTGCTTTGCACCACGGTATAATGAAACTCGACTGTTATTATCATGAGAGATTTTCATGGCAGACCGTCCGTTGCCGCCGCTTTCGACCCTGCAGGCCTTCTGCGCTATTGCAAAGACAGGAGGCTTTGGGCGCGCCGCGGAGCGGCTGGGGCTGACACAGACAGCCGTCAGCCATCAGATCGCACAGCTGGAGGGCTGGATGGGCGGCCGGCTCTTCGATCGCGGGCGGCACGGCGCCCGGCTTTCACCGCTTGGTCTCAGGCTTCATCCCGAGATCGCGGGCGCACTTGCTTCGCTTGAAAGTGCTTTGCATCAGGCACGGGAGGCAAGCGCCAGTCCGTCACTGACGATCGCGACGACACCGGAATTTTCAAGCCAATGGCTTGCTCCGCGTCTCGAGGCTTTCTGCCGCCGCTATCCGAAAATCGAAGTCCGCACCGCCGTCGGCTATCAGCGACCGGATTTTTCGAGTGTCGATTTGGCGATCTGGCTTGGTCATGGCGGCCCGGACCTTGTGACGGAGCCGCTTCTGCTCGACGAGGAATTCGTCGTCTGCGCGCCGACCCTCTCAAGCCGGCTTCCAAGCCGTGGTGCCATTCGCGCCGCGCCGTTGTTGATCTATCGCGGCATGCGGCACACTGTGCTCGACTGGCAGCGATGGTACGAACAGGTGACTGTCCGAGACGATCCGAACGTCGAGCCACTTGCCGGCTTCGACATCGCAAGAGCGGTCGATGAAGCGCCGGTCTTCGATACCTTCGAGGAGATGCTGCAAGCTTGCGGCAGGGGACAGGGTTTTGCCCTGGTGCGCAGTTCGCTGGTTGCCGAGCATGTTGCCGCCGGAAGACTTGTGCGCTGTTTCGTCGAACGCCAGCCTGCAGCCCTGAACTATGCGATGCTTTATCCCCCCGGCGCCCTGGAAAGGTCGTCGTTGGCGCTCTTTCGAAAATGGCTTGTCAGCGAGACGGAGCATTCTTAAGCAGCCGCGTATCTTGAATTCAATTCACAACTGCTGGGCCGCTCCATCGGATTATCGACGCGGTGCCGCGCGTCCATATTGGGACCCGAACACTAACCTGCGCCCGAACTTTGGGCACATATCACGGGTCATTCTTATGCCACTTGCTCTTTTTGCCTTGACGATCGCCGCCTATGCGATCGGTACCACGGAATTCGTCATCGTCGGCCTGCTGCCGACTGTTGCCAATGATCTCCACATCACCTTGCCGCTCGCAGGTCTCATTGTCAGCGTCTATGCGCTTGGCGTGACTTTCGGCGCGCCGATCCTGACGGCGCTGACCGGCCGGATCGCCCGCAAACCGCTGCTGCTCGGGCTCATGACGCTCTTCATCGTCGGCAATGCCATGGCGGCGTCCAGCCCCGGTTACACACCGCTCTTGGTTGCGCGCGTGCTCTCGGCTTTCGCGCATGGCGTATTTTTCTCCGTCGGTTCGACGATCGCCGCCGATCTCGTGCCGGAGAACCGCCGCGCCTCGGCCATTGCCATGATGTTCATGGGACTGACTGTCGCGATCGTGACCGGCGTGCCGCTTGGCACTTTCATCGGGCAGACATTCGGCTGGCGGGCGACCTTTGCCGCCGTCGCGGGGCTCGGCGTCGTGGCCTTTGCCGGGATTGCGCTCCTGCTTCCTTCCAACCTCGCGAAGGCGCCGCCCGCGAGCATCAAGGATCAGGTTCGCGTGCTTGGCAGCGGCCGGTTGCTGATCGTCTTTGCCACCACCGCGCTCGGTTATGGCGGCACGTTCGTCGCCTTCACCTTTCTTGCGTCGATCCTGGAGGAGATCACCGGCTTTTCAGCCTCTGCCGTCAGCCTGATCCTCGTGCTTTACGGCATCGCGATCGCCATCGGCAACATTATCGGCGGACGGATTGCCAATCGTGATCCGGTGAGGGCGCTGACCGGGCTCTTCATCGCCCAGGCGATCGTGCTTGCTCTCTTCAGCTTCACGGCTGTTTCGCCATGGCTTGCGATCCCGACGCTGGCTGCGCTCGGTTTTCTCTCCTTTGCAAACGTGCCGGGCCTGCAGCTCTATGTCGTGCAACTGGCAAGGCAGGTCCGTCCGGCCGCCGTCGATGTTGCTTCGGCGCTCAACATTGCTGCCTTCAACCTCGGGATCGCGGCGGGCGCCTGGATCGGCGGGGGGGTGGGAGGAACCCCCCCCGGGGGCGCCGCCCCCCCCTGGGGGGGGGCTTCTCCCGCCCCGCCCGCTGCAGTACCTCCCCCGCCCGGGCGGCCCCAGCTTTCTTCTTTTTGTTCTCCCGGCACCGCCGCTACCGACGCAGGCTCCTCGTGAGGCTCCTCGTAGG
>NZ_JABEPH010000156.1:0-12915 GCF_013004495.1 Rhizobium sp. SEMIA 4085 | reverse complement strand
GTATCAAGTTGAAAAGGATGGCAAGGTCGCCGACGAGTCGCCTAGTAAGATTCTGGATGCTTTTGCTCGAAACGGAGTCGTCTTGCTGTACGATGATTGGGGACAGATAGACGGGATGAAATTCAGACCTAAGCCCGATTGACGCGAGTGACTAGCGAAACCCGTGATCGTCTCCGCTGATATGGGGCCATGCCCTCGGCCATCTCTCCGTAAGCCCTGGCATGGTGCAACTCAAGCCAGAGTGCAAAGTCGCTCGCTGAGGCGCTGTGCATGCGGGAGAACCGCGCAAGGCCGCTCATCGCCAGCTTCTATCTCTGCGCAGTCAATCGATATTTCTTGGAAACGCGTCGCAACTATTTTGTTTTTTCGCCGGATCAAAACAGGCACATTGCCTACCCTGCTCGATGCAGTAAATAGTTGATTTCTTTAGCGTCAACCGAAAAAACGCGATTCAGAAATCGCGATTAAACCTAGAATACGTATGAATTTCTTGGTTTTCGCGTCGCAAATAACTTGTCCGGACAACTACATGCGGCTACGGCGGTAAACGTGAACCGCTCCGATAGGTTCAACAAATCTGATCGTATCCATAAAATCTATTCGTTTGTTTGATGGATGGCCAAGGAGCATATTAAGCATCAAGCGCAAACACCGTGAGAAAGGAAACGACGATGACTACGATCGGTTACCGGGATGGCAAGAGCTCATCCTCCGACGCGCACTTTGATGTAGCAAGCCTTGCCCGCAGGCTCGCACATTCCTGGCACCAGTGGCAGAATGCGCGGGAAATCGAATCCATGCCTTTCGACATTCGCAAGGATATTGGTTGGCCGTCTGCGGACGACGCGGATGAACGCAAGGTTATGTAATGAATGCGACATACCTCCCCGCTTGAAGGCGGCGCCAGCCCGCGGCAGCGCCGCCTTCATCATTTCAGCGATCCGCAGATTTAATCTTGAATTCTAAAGACATATATCTTCAGACAGGCCGATGCCGCAACTTTTGCCGACTGTCTTCGTCATTTGACGACGATCAAATTCGCCAATGTCGCAAAATAGCTCTTCACGGCCGCATTTTTCCATGCGAATGTCGCTTTGGAGACATCAGAACGACGCATTCCACGCAACGAATAGGCAATCGCCCTCGAGCATGGATTTTTTCTCATGAACAAGATGCTGACCAAGAAGCGTTCTCTCGTCTTCTTTATGGTTCCCCAGTTCACCATGCTGCCCTTTTCGGCGGCGATCGACACGCTGCGCATCGCCAACCGCATGCTCGGCTATCAGGCTTATACCTGGCGGCTGACCTCGGTCGACGGCAACAAGGTCTATTCCTCCTGCGGCATCGGCGTCGAGGCAAATTCGTCGCTTGCCGAAGAGCGCCGGCATCTTGGCGGTGAAAACCGCCCGAACATGGTGCTCGTCTGTTCGGGAATCGATGTCGAGGATTTCAACAACAAGTCCGTCAATGCCTGGCTTCGCGAATCCTACAATCGCGGCGTGGCCGTCGGCAGTCTCTGTACGGGCGCGCATGTGCTTGCTCAAGCCGGGCTCTTGAACGGCAAGCGCTGCGCGATCCACTGGGAAAACCTGCCGGGCTTCTCCGAAGCCTTTCCGCAGGCGGAGGTCTATGCCGACCTCTATGAAGTGGACAGCAATCTCTACACCTGCGCCGGCGGGACCGCTTCGCTCGACATGATGTTGAACCTCATCGGCCAGGATTTCGGCGAAGCGCTCGTCAACCGTGTCTGCGAGCAGCATCTGACCGATCGCGTCCGCAGTCCGCACGACCGTCAGCGCCTGCCGCTACGCGCCCGCCTCGGTGTCCAGAATTCCAAGGTTCTGTCGATCATCGAACTGATGGAAGGCAATCTCGCCGAACCTCTGTCGCTGCTTGAGATCGCGGATGGCGCCGGCCTGTCCCGCCGCCAGATCGAGCGGCTTTTCCGGCAGGAAATGGGCCGGTCTCCCGCCCGCTACTATCTGGAGATCCGGCTCGATCGCGCCCGTCACCTGCTGGTGCAGTCTTCGATGCCGGTCGTCGAAGTCGCAGTCGCTTGCGGCTTCGTCTCCGCATCGCACTTCTCGAAGTGTTATCGCGAACTTTACAACCGTTCACCGCAGCAGGAGCGCGCCGAGCGCAAGCTGACGATGGCAACGGCTCGCCAAGCGATCGCAGCATAATAAAGGAAGCGGCGCACTACTGCGCCGCTTCCTCCGTCATCCTGGCGTCGGAATAGACCTGGTTACGGCCCTTGTGTTTGGCCATGTAGAGAAACTGGTCGGCGGCGTTGAGGTAATTCTCGAAGGTTTCGTAGCCCGAGATTTCCGCAACGCCGATCGAGATGGTGACCGAGAGTTCCTCGTCGTCGGCAGCCACCTTCAGCCGCGAGATATCCGAGCGGATTTCGTCGCAGAGCTTCGTTGCCGCAGCCGAATCCACCATCGGGAAAAGGATAGCGAACTCCTCGCCGCCGAGGCGCGAGAGAAGATTGTCACTGCCTTCGAAGATTGCAGCAAGCCGGCTTGCAACCGCCTTCAGCACCTCGTCGCCGATCTCGTGGCCATAGGTGTCATTCAGCCGTTTGAAATGATCGATGTCGAGGATAGCGACTGAACTCGGCGATTTTTGCCTCAGGCACTCGTTCACGACCTTTGGCCCGTAATCGTAGAAATAGCGGCGGTTATAGAGGCCGGTCAGATAATCGCATGCGGCGGCGGATCGCAGTTGCTTCATCTGAGTCAGCGTCTCGACATTGTTGGCAATGCGGCACTGAAGTTCCTCGGCCACGAACGGCCTGTAAACGAAGTCGCTGGCGCCGGCCTTCAGGAAGCTTGCCGACAGCATCCGGTCGTTGGAAGAGGAGATGCCGATGACACGCATCCTGTCGGAACCGAAGCGATGACGGATGCGCCGCGTGAGCTGATAGCCAGTCATGTCCGGCATGTGATGGTCGGTCACCACAAGTTCGATGTCACTGTAGGCCTCAAGCGCAGCCAGAGCTTCGAGCCCCGAGGTTGCCTCGACGACCATGTACTGCTGCGCCTTCAAGAGGTCGACGAGCACCTGGTGCGCAGACGGAACGTCATCGACAACGAGGACGCGCGTCTTGCGGTTCAGCATCGCGCGGCGCACGGTCGCGACCAGATTGTCGAGCGCGAATTCATTGTCCTTGAGGACGTAATCGATGACGTTGCGTTCCAGTATCCGGTTGCGGGTCGCCGTATCGAAGGTCGCGGTAAAAACGATCGTGGGAACATTGTGCTCGATCGTGCAATCAAGCGCCTCGCCATAGGGCGAATCCGGCAGGTTCAGATCGACGACGGCCATCGTGAATCCCTGACGGTCCTGCGCCAAAGCCTCCTGCAGCGCCTTCAGCGAAGAACAGGGCTTGACGTTGAGGCCGAGCTCGGCCTGAAACCGATGGCAGAGCACGGCGGAAAACATCCGGGAATCTTCAACCAGAAGTAACTTCTGCGTTCCGAAGCGAGGGCCCGAGCCGTCCCGACTGAAATCCGCCTGAAATGCCATGCCCCCTACTCTCCCAAGTGCAATGAAAAGCCGAATCGGCCTTCATTGCGGCGGCAAGGACGATAGCCGAGAGACCTCAAGGGTTGAAGGGGCAGAACGGCTATAAAGTAACCTGCAATTGCAACAATTCGAGGTATCTCCACAACGCCAGGGGGCTCCTCATTCATCCGGGGGCCTCCTGATACCGCGTTCGATCCTCGAATCAGGCAACGGCCCTCTCCTTCTTCATCGTCTGGATCTGCAGCAGCGTGTCGAGGTTCTGGTTGACGCGGCAATAGAACTCCTCGTCGATGAACGGGCGCAGCATGAAATCGTTGCCACCCGCCTTGAGAAAGCGCGCCGAAAGCAGTCGGTTGGATGAGGACGAGACGCCGATGATGCGCAGCTGATGCGAGCCGATACTGGCGCGGATGCGTCGCGTAAGCTCGAAGCCGTCGATATCGGGCATGTTGTAGTCGGTGACCATGAGGCCAATGTCGCGATTGGCCTTCAGGATCTCGAGCGCCTTGGCACCGCTCTCGGCAACGCTGACGCGGAAGTTATAGCGCCTCAGGCGGCTGGAGAGCAGCGCGCGCGCCGTGGCGCTGTCGTCCACGATCAGCACGTGATGGCGCTTGTTCGTCAGGAAACGGCAGATCGCTTCGGCGAGCAGATCGACCGCGAAGATGTTGTCCTTAAGGATGTAGTCGACGATATCCTTCGCCATCAGTTCGTCGCGCAGGCCCTCGTTGAAGGTGCCGGTAAAGACGATGGTCGGAATGCTGAGATCGACCAGATATTCCAGCGCCTCGCCCTTCTCAGCGCCGGGGAGATTGATGTTGGAGATCGCGAGCATGATCGGCTCGGAAGACTTGTCGTAAGCAAGCTGCAATTCCTCGAAATTGCGGCAGATCTCGACGTCGATATTGAAAAGCTCCTTCAGCCGTTTGCTGATCATCGACGTAAAGACATTTGAATCTTCAGCGAGAATAATACGCGCACCAGCAAACATCTCTCCGGAATACTGCATTCCCGAAATGCCTAAAAATGACATAGCAAACCTTTTGATGGAAATTCTGTCCCCGGCCGAACCGATACATCAATTCGTTTGAGTATTTGTTAATCGACGTGGCGCGATGCCATGAGAAGAAGGCAGTCCGTAAGACTGGCTGCTATTTCTCGACTTATGCTTAAGAGACTATTCGCGAACGGCCGTGCCGAACGTCTACTTGATGATGACCGAGCCTTTGACGATCTCGATTGTCTCGCCGCCACCGAGGCCGATGCGGTCGCCGTCCGGCGTCGTCATGAAACAGCCTGCGGCGCAGAGCGTCTCCGATGCGCCGGCATCGACGACGACCTCGACGCGGTTTCCGCCTTCGGTGACGATAACGACGACCGGCGCCGGATCAGTGTTGGTGATTGTCGCCGCTTCAGCGCCCGCGGCGATGAGAAGCGAAAGAAGCATGACCGTGGCAAACCTTGCCATTCAGCGCGGCGCAGCGATGCGCCCTCCCCTGGAGCGTCTCGGCGCTGCTGCCCCAGCAGCGAAATTCCGATTGCCCAGGCTTTATAAGCGAGAGCCTCTGAAGGATCCCTGAATAAAATACTTAGCCTTTGCGATTGCCATCGGCCGCTTTGCTGCGCAGCTGTCGCACCGCTCCGGTGTCCGTCACGCCGGTATCGCCGACAGGCTGTTCGTCTGCTCTTGTCGAGGAAGGTTCCAGCGCCGGGCCAGGCACGTGGTCGCGGTGGAAAATGACGTCGCTCTGCGGCAGCGGGATTTCGATCCCTTCTTCCTTGAAGCGTTTGAGGATGGCGATACGTAGGTTGTTCCTGACGTTCATGCCCTCGCCCATGTCGGCCAGCATGAAGCGCAGCTCGAAGTCAAGCGAATAGGCGCCGAAACGCAAAAACTCGACATGCGGCTCCGGATTGCGCAGCACGAATGGCGCCTCGTTGACCAGCTCCAGGAGGATATCCATGACTTTCTGCGGATCGGCATCGTAGCTGACGGAAATGGGGATTTCCGAACGGCCGACCTTGTTGCGGTGTGTCCAGTTGCCGACCGCAGCATTGATGAGTTCGGAGTTCGGCACGATGATCGACTGCTTGCGGAAAGTCTCGATCTCCGTCGCACGCACGGAAATGCGCGTTACGATACCTTCTGCCGTGCCGGAGACGACATGGTCACCGACCTTGAATGGCCGTTCCACAAGCAGGATCAGGCCCGAAACGAAATTCGAGACAATGTTCTGCAGGCCGAAACCGATACCGACCGAAAGCGCCGAAGCAACAAGTGCCAGGTTCGAAAGGTCAATACCTGCCGCCGAAACGCCGATGATCGCAGCGACGGCGACGCCGAGATAACCGATGCCGGTCTTGACGGAATTGCGCACGCCGAGATCGACATGGCTTCGCGCCATGACGTTGCTGTCGAGCCATCGCTGAACCCAGCGAGTCAGGAAATAACCGCCGGCGAAAAGCAGAATTCCGGTGAAGATACCGAGCAGCGAAATGCTGATCCCGCCGAGGCGGACCTCCGTGAAAAGACGGTAGGCGATCAGCTGAAGATCCTGGATATGGAAGCCCCAGAGCAACAGGATCAGGGGAATGCCGGTCATGAGCGCAACGGCATAGATCGCAAGTCCCACGCCAAGGCCGACCTGATCGATCGCCACCGGCCCCATATTGAAGCGGCTCTGCAGGAAGCGGCCGATGAAGGTGTCGCCGAAGCTCTCCTGCTTGGAAATCGCCTTGCCCGAGAGCAAGCCGATATAGGTGGTCACGATGATCGCGCCGGTGATGATGAATTGCGTGGCGACGAAGCGGGCAAGGCCGACATAGCCGATCAGCGCGGTCAGGATGAGACCTAGGCCGAGCAGGCGAAGGATGATCGCCATGCCGCGCGGCCAGTGGCGGCCTGGCGCATCGGGATCGCCGTCGTGCGCCAGCATCGGACGCCCAAAGGAGGCCGCGATCAGGATGAGACCGATAATCAGCGCCGCAATAAGGCTTCTTACGACGGTCAGAACCAGCGGTGAGCCCATCGCTTCGCTGACGCTGCCGAACAGGTAGTCGAGCGCATTGACGATCGCCATTGCCAGCAGGCAGGCGCCAATCGATTGCGCGCCGCGATTGGAAAGGCGCACGAGGCGCCACTGCGGCTCGCGGGGAGCGAAGACGGCATTGCTGAAGCGGCCGACGAAATAGATCAGCCCGATCGCTCCGAAAAGAGCGGCGACAACAGGCGCAATATCCGGCCTCAACACGTTGAAACCATTGAGGAAAATATATGACGTCACCAGCACTGCGGAAAGCGCGAAGGTGCGGATCAGCGTCGACCAGAAGGCAATTGAGAGCCGGCTGATATAGGAAGGGTTCTCGACGCCGTCGTCCCGCGTCAGGTAGCGGCCGAACATCCGGTAGCCGCCTGAAAGCATGACCAAGCCTGTCGCGAGCGACATGAAGATCGCGGCGAACATCGCGAATCGCTTGAACTTCCACACGAAACTCAGCCAGCTCGAAAGTGCCTGCCGGAACTCGCCAACCTCCTCGACAAAGGCCTTGGCCGCATCGTCGAGCACCGACACTGAAACCTCGGTGCGCCTCAACAAAGTTGCAGCAAAAAGCCGACGGCGGGTTTCAACTACTTCGTTCATCAGCTGGTTGATGGCAAGCGAGAGGTTTTCGGCATCGCCGGTCACGGCATTGATCTGTGCGCGCTCTGCCGTCAGCGCATTTCGCTCCTCGGTAACGATCTGCGCTTCCGGCGGCTGTCCCTCCTTCGGCGGATCGCCGAGCTCGGTGAGACGGCTCTTGATCTGATCGAAACGCGGGCGGAGATTGACGGAGGTCGTGAGAACGTGGCGTCCCAGTTCATCCACCTGCGCGGACAGGCCGACGAGGGCGTCGTCATTGTCGGCGTTCTGCTTCACGCCGTCCTGCAGGGACGTGAGCTTTGCCTTGGCCTTTTCGATCTCCTTGACTGCTTGATCGAGCCCCGCATCCGCAAGGGGAGCGGGAGCCGGCGCCTGCGCCTGCGGTTGCGGCGGCTCCTGCGCAGCCGCAAAGCTGCCAGGCAGACCGGCAGCCGATACTGCAAGCATCAAGCAAAGAAACGTCCGGAGCAGAATGATTGTCAGCCGCAAAATGTCCCCGCAAGGATTCGGTTCATCAGTGAGGCCTGCTTCTTATAGCAAAGAAAGGCGACAGAAAGGCGGAAGTTGTTTTCGCCGCTCAGAAACCGGCGCCGGGCCTGGCAAGATAATCCAGTTCGGCCGCCGTCGAAACTCTTCCGATGATGGTGTTGCGGTGTGGAAACCGGCCGTAGGCAGCAATCACGTCGCGATGGCGAATGGCATAATCGAGATATTCCGCATCACCAAGCGCCTGAAACAGCATTACCGACCGCTCCTGCTCCGCCATGTCCTCGGCATGCTCGAAAGGCAGGTAGAAGAATGTCCTGCATTCTTTCTCGACGACCTGATCGGCACCGGCATCGAGCGCCAGTTTCGCTTCGCGAAGCGCCAACCCGTCCGTCGCAACCGCAAGCGGCGTGTTCCGATAGATATTCCGCGGAAACTGATCGAGCACGACGACCGCGGCGAGCCGATTCTGCGGGCTCGCATGCCAGGCACCGATCACGCCGCCCGCCAGTGCCAGGTGCGTATCCCGGAAACGGTGCCGAATTTCCTCATCGAGCGAGAGCGTCGTTTCGAACCACTGCTCGCGGCTGCATTCCTCGAACCAGAAGGAATACACCTCCTCCGGCGTGCATATCTTGGCCACCGCTCCCCTCCCTGCGCCAGTCAGTCGATAGAAAAGACCAGTATGGCCCGGGTGCCGCGATGGGCCGGGTCATAGGTCAACTCCGATTTGAGGCTTGCTGCCATCGCGGTCAATATCTTCGTGCCGAGGCCGGTGCCCTTCGCGGGGCTGGAATGGTCGAAGCCGGCGCCATCGTCCTCCACGACGAGACGCAACTGCTCGCCCGCTTGCTCGACGATGACCCTGATCTCGCCTTCAACACCTTCGTTATAGGCATATTTGAAAGCATTGGTGACGAGTTCGCTGACGATGAGGCCAAGCGTGACGACCTTGTCGGTTGGCAGATCCATCGGCTGGGCCGTCAGAACGATCCGGTGCGGCCGCTTGTCGTCGCGAATGGAAGCCTCGAGTTCGCTCAAAAGGTTCTCGACATATTCGTCAAGCTGCACGGTGCCGATCTGACGGCTGTTGTAGAGCCGCCGGCGGACACTCGCGATGGCGGTGATACGCATCTGCGTTTCGTGCAGTGCGTCGATCGCCACCTGGTCCGTCGTCATCGACGACTGCATGCGGATCAGCGCTCCGACAAGGCCGAGGCTGTTGGCGATACGATGATTGACTTCGGCAAGCAGCATCTCGGCGCGGTCCCTCTGCTGGCGGATCACTTCTTGCGCATCAGCCGTCTCGCGTCGGTAGCGCGCACGTTCCAGCCCTTGCTCCAGCGTCGCCGCAAGCAGATCGAAATAATCGGGGGAACTGCCCTTGAGAACATAATCGTCGGCGCCCGCCCTCAACGCCGCAACGGCAATGCCGGTGTCGTCGGAGGCAGTCGCATAGATCACCGGCGGATGATCAGCCAGCGCCATCAATTGCGGCAGGACATCGAGTCCGGTTTCCGTTTGCAGGAGATGGTCGATCACAACAGCATCGATGCCGCCTTCAGCAATCCGCTTCAATCCGGTCGCGCCGTCTCGCGCCCATTCCACCGCGAAACCGTGGCGTGCGAGGTTCTCCTTCAGCCGCAGTGCGAGTGTTTCGTCGTCATCGATGTAAAGGATGCGGATTTCGAGATCCGCATCATCAACGGATTCACGCATTGGGCCTCCGGATTTTGCCAAGCAGCAACGCAACTGCCCGGCGGCCGGGTCGCCTGCATTCGAATGTATTGTATCGGCCATTGCGCGTAAACAGCGGCAAAGCCTCTGCCCCCCTGAAGACCTTCGATCGAAGGAAGTTCGCATTTGAAATCATGCCGGCAATATGACCCCGCCCGCTGAAGACTCCGCGGGATAGAAAAATATAGTGCGAACGCAGAAAGATGCGCAAACCCGAAACTAAACGCAGCCGGACCGAAATGGTTCCATCGCCTTCACTTTTCTTGAAAGCGCTTGTGCTTGGAGACTTCCGCACCGGCATCTGCAGGCAAACTGAAAAAGGGTAACGACGACACGATCCCCATCAGGCCGACCGCCAAAAAGGCCCAGCGGAAATCGATAAGCGCAGGGTCCGGCGCCGCGCGAAGCGCGGTAGAGATATTGAGCAGAGCCGCCGCAACAGCGACGCCGAGCAGCATGGCGGCCTGCTGGAGCATGCTTGATAGTGTCGAGGCAGAGGTGCGCTGCTCCGGGCCGATATCGGCGAAGGCAAGCGTGTTCAGCGCGGTAAATTCCATCGAGCGTGAAAGACCGGCCGCAAGCAGGATCGCGTAGATCACCGCCAGCGGCGTATCCGGCGTGAAAAAGCCGCACGCAATGATGCACAACGCCGCAATCAGCCCATTCACGCAAAGAACATTGCGGAATCCGAACCGCGCAAGCAGCGGCGTGGTCACTGCTTTCATGCCGAGATTGCCGAGAAAATAAACGAGTAGGTATGTGCCCGCGGCAATCGAGTTCAAGCCGAAACCGAGCTGGAACAACAGCGGCAGCAGGAAGGGCGTGGCGTTGATCGCTACCCGGCAGACCGGGCCCGCCGAGAGCGTCGAAATCGCAAAGGTCTGGACCTTGAACGCCGAGAGGTCGAGCAGGGGATTTTCCACCTTCAGGAAATGCCGGGTGGCCATGACGGAAAGCACGATACCGGTTGCAAGCATGGCAAAGACCAGAAGAAGGCTGCCCTCCCGCTTCACGGAGAGCTCGAGCGCGGCAAGCACGAATGTCATTCCGGCACCGCTCAGGATGAAGCCCAGCACATCGAGACGACCCGGGTTCCCTTCGCGCTGCTCCGGCACGAAGCGCAGCACGAGCGCCATGCCGAGGAGGCCGATCGGAATATTGATCAGGAAGTTCCAGTGCCAGCTTGCATAGGTTGTGATGAAGCCGCCGAGGACCGGTCCGATGACCGGCGCCGTCAGCGCCGGCCAGGTGATGAGCGCGATCGCATTCACCAATTCAGACTTCGGCGCACTCTTCAAAACGATGATGCGCCCGACCGGCGTCATCAGCGCGCTTCCGGCGCCCTGGATCGCACGCGCGACAATGAATTCCGTAAGGCTGCCGGAAAGGCCGCAGAAGAGCGATGCCCCGGTGAAGACTCCAATCGACGCCAGGAATATACGCCGCGCACCGAAACGGTCGCCAAGCCAGCCGGAAAGCGGGATGAAAGCCGACATGGTCAGCATGTAGACGGTGATGCCGATGCTCATCGAGACCGGCTGCACGCCGAAGCTCGCCGCCATCTGCGGCAGCGAGGTCGCGACGATCGTGCCGTCGAGGATTTGCATGAAGAACGATACGGCGACGACCAGCGCAACGATCTTCGCCTGAGCTGCGCTCGGCGCTTCGTCCGTCTTTTCACTCGTCTGTACTGTTGTCATCGATATGCCATTGCGCATTGCGGAGGAGAAGTGCGTATCGCCGCTGGGAACCGGGCAGGCAGGAATTCGGCACCCTGAATACGCTCCTTACGCGGCCGGGCAAAGTCAAAACGGTCCATGCCGCTTACAATTTCCGGTTTCCTGCGCGATCCTGCTCGCATCAACGGCACAAATTGGCTTCACAAACGTTTGATGATGACCGGGGCGGCAGATTTCGCCGCGCCGGAATTCAACCGAGGATATATCGATGACGCCGGAAGACCGCCGTGCCGTTTTCAGCCATCGCAAGATTGCAGCCATCGTCAAGGGAATGACTCAGGAAGACGGAACTGACCTACCCATCACCGGCAAGTCGCTTGGCGAGGCGATCCTCTTCGTCTCCGAACAGGCGGCAACCGATGCGTCGGCCGTCCATATCATCTACGGTGAGCACGGTTCGCTGAGCTACACGGATTGCCTGAGCATCTACCGTGAATACGGAGCGGAGCTTCGCAGCGAATTGACGTAGACGGATAGAGCAGTGCCCATTCGCATGGCAGCTATTCGCAACCGCGTCTGCTCTCCGCACGGTTTTTCTCGTATTCGGGAGACAACCTCCTCAAGTTCGATTCGAGAACATGTCCCCGACCCATTCGCCGCTCCGAGGTGTCCTCGTCGCATTCGCCGCCTATGCAGTCTTCGCTTTCAGCGATGCCTCGATCAAGATCCTTCATGGTGCGATCCCGTCTTACCAGGTGGCCTTCATCGGCTCAATCTTCGGCCTGGTCGTCTTGCCGGTGATCAAAGCGCGGGATGATTCCTGGCTCGATATCGTCCAGACATCGAACCGCATACTGTGGGCGCTTCGCTTCGTCTGCGGTGCGACCGGCGCGATCGCCTCGATCATCGCCTTCACGAAGCTGCCGATGGCGGAGGCCTTCTGTCTCCTCTTCCTGCTGCCCTCCTTCGTGACGATTCTTTCGGTCATCTTTCTTAAGGAAGACGTGCGCTGGCAGCGCTGGACGGCTGTCGTCGTCGGTTTCATCGGCGTGATGATCGTGTTGAGGCCCGGCTTTCGCGAGTTGTCGGCGGGCCATCTGGCGGCCGCAATCGGCGGCTTGAGCGCAGCCGTTTCCATCGTCATCCTGCGGGCAATGGGGCCTGCCGAAAAGCGCATTTCGCTCTATGGCGCCGGACTTCTCGGAACGCTGATCGTCAGCGGCCTTCTGATGCTCTCGGATATTGCCGTTCCGACGCCGCGCGAGTGGCTCTTTATGGCAAGCTATGGCATTCTTGGGGCGACCGGCAACGTGCTTCTCATGACGGCGGCCCGCTTCTCGCCCGCAAACCTCGTCGCCCCGCCTCAGTACAGCCAGATGATCTGGGCAATCGTCTTCGGCTATCTCATCTTTGATGATACCATCGATCTCCCGATGGCCGCCGGCATCGTTTTGATCATCTGCTCGGGCTTGCTCACGCTCGCCCGAGAACGCAAGCGCGGCACGCCGCTTCCGGCCGCCGTCGTCTCGGTGGACAATCAGGCCCCCGTCTCTGCAACGGCGGAGCTTGCAGAAGCCAACTTCGACGGCGTGGAACATCCTGCAGAGTAGGCCCGCAGTGGCCATAGTCCGGCCCTCGCTCGCTGCTATTTGAAAGCCGGGACAGTCTTTACCTCCTCCGGCAACGGAACAATCCGGAGAGGCGCTTGTTCCAGATAAAAGAGGGAGTTTTCATGACTGATGAACCCAAGGAACGCGGTGAGCCCGTCCCGCCGTCGCCCGCCGAGGAAGAAACGCGCCTACTAGCGGAGGAGCGCCGGAGC
The DNA here is from genome assembly GCF_013004495.1 of Rhizobium sp. SEMIA 4085. NCBI lineage: Bacteria > Pseudomonadati > Pseudomonadota > Alphaproteobacteria > Hyphomicrobiales > Rhizobiaceae > Rhizobium > Rhizobium sp. SEMIA 4085. The sequence continues at coordinate 19 of NZ_JABEPH010000156.1, read as the reverse complement.
TGGCTGATCTGGACCTTCG
>NZ_JABEPH010000155.1:0-12956 GCF_013004495.1 Rhizobium sp. SEMIA 4085 | reverse complement strand
GCCCCCACAGTCATCCGCGGATTGAGGCTGGCGAACGGATCCTGAAAGATCATCTGGATGCTGCGCCGCATGCGGCGCAGGTTCGATGGATCAAGGGTTGTCACATCATAGCCGTCAAGGATGACCTTTCCCGCGTTCGGTTCGACGAGGCGGGTGATGGAGCGGCCTGTGGTCGATTTGCCACAACCGGATTCGCCGACAAGCGACAAGGTCTCGCCCTGAAAGAGATCGAAGGAGACATTCTCGACTGCATGGATGGCGCCGGTTTTTACGCCGAAAAGCCCGCCGCGGACAGCAAAGCGGGTGGTGAGGTTCTTGACCTCGAGGACCGGCGTCTTGCTGACAACCGTATCTGCCACCGCTACCGGCTCGCTCCGCTCGCCAGTCGCGGTATCGACAACAGGAAACCGGAGCGGCCATTTTTGTCCGGCCATTGAACCGAGTCGCGGCACGGCGGAAAGCAGCGCGCGCGTATAAGGGTGCTTGCCGCGGAGGAAGATATCACTGGTCGGGCCGGTCTCGACGGCCTCGCCGCGATACATCACGATTGTCCGGTCCGAAATTTCGGCGACGACGCCCATGTCATGGGTGATGAAGAGAACGGCCATGCCTTCCTCCTCCTGCAGCATCTTGATGAGGTCGAGAATCTGGCCTTGGATCGTCACGTCGAGCGCCGTCGTCGGCTCGTCGGCAATCAAAAGTTTCGGCTTGGAGGCAAGCGCCATTGCGATCATCACCCGTTGGCGCATGCCGCCGGAAAACTGGTGAGGATATTCATCGAAACGCGAGGAAGCATTCGGGATACGGACCTTTTCCAGAAGACGGATCGTTTCATCGCGCGCCTCGGACCGGGTCGTGTCGCCGTGACACGTGAGTGCTTCGGAGATCTGCCGGCCGATCGTGAAAATCGGATTGAGACTCGTCATCGGCTCCTGGAAGATCATCGCGGCGTCATTGCCGCGCACACGCCGCATCTCCTTGTCGGAAAGTGCAAGGATATCCTTGCCGTTCAGGACGATCTTGCCGTCGATGCGGCTCTGGTTCCTGGCCAGCAGTCGCATGAGCGAGAGCGAGGTGACGCTCTTGCCGGAGCCGCTTTCGCCTACGATGGCCACCGTTTCACCTGGCATCACATCGAAGGCGATGTTGCGGACCACCGGCTTCCACTGGCCATCGACGAGGAACGACGTCGTCAGGTCTTTGACCGAGAGCACGGATTTTGCGGCTTCACCCATTTCGGTTCCCTGCTTTATCATTTGCGTTTCAACGCTTGAGCGGCGTTGCAAAGGAGGCCGAAGGGCGGCCTTCGGCTGTACGTGCGGCTTCAAGGGTGGCGATCTTTTCGTCGATCACGCGGCGGTCGATCAATCCGCTTGGGTTTTGGCGCGTCGCCATCGTGTCGGCGACATGCAGATAGCGCTCCTGGGCGACGGCATAGAGGCGGCGAAGTTCGCCAAGCGGATCGGCATGGTCGTCGACGCGGATATTGAGCCAGGCGTAATCCTGATCGCGATAAACGAGCAGCGACGCCGATTGCCTGCCGCGCTTGTCTCCGCCTGCATCTTCGCCGGCCTGCATGGCTTCGAGCAACCGCTCGGCAAGCGGCAGCCGGGAAGTCTTGCGATAGACGGCGAGCGTCTTTTCGAGCACCTGCGGTCCGCCCAGCATATTTCCGGCGACGGATATGCCGTCCCCAATAAGATGGCCTGCCCAGTCGATACATCGTGCGCCCGTAAAAGCTGCATTCCGGCCCGTGGCGTCGATCAAGTGGAACTGCCGCTGATCGCGGCCTTCGTCGCGGGCGGTCAGTTCACGCAGGATATCCGCTGGAGCCTGTCCCGACGCAAGCGCGGCGAGCCCGTCGATGCCGTAAAGCGGGCTGACGAAAGCCTGCGTCGCAACCGCGCCGATGCGGCCGCGAATATGCGGGACGAGGCTGCCCACGGCGAAGAAGCGGCTGGCAACGGCGATGCCCAAGTGGCCGGCTTCAGGGTCGCGGGCAACGATCGACCAGGTCATGGCTTATCTCCCGACAGCATAGGCCTGCATCAGGCGCGGTGTTGCGGCTGCCCGCATCAGGCCATCGGCATCGCGGCGCGCAGCGGTGAGGCGGCCGACGGTCCATGGGTCGGCGACCGTCAGATTGTGGCCCTTCCGCCGCAGCGCATCGAGAACCTCGGTGCCGAAATTAGCCTCCGCCATCAGGCTGCCCGGCTCGCGGGTACGTGGATAAAAAGAGCTCGGGAAATGCGACGTGTGGAAGAGAGGCTGATCGATTGCGGCCTGCAGGTTCATCGTGTGATGCACATAGCGCATGAAGAAGGAGAGCTGCCATTGCTCTTGCTGGTCGCCGCCGGGCGTGCCGAAGGCGAGTGTGGGCCGGCCTTCGTAGAGAGCTAAGGATGGCGTCAGCGTGGTGCGTGGACGCTTGCCTGGCGCAAGCGACGTCGGCAGGCCGGGCTTCAGCCAGAACATCTGCGCACGCGAATTCAGGCAGAAGCCGAGGCCCGGCACGATCGGTGAGGACTGCAGCCAACCGCCTGACGGCGTGACGGAAACCATGTTGCCCTCGCGGTCGATCACGTCGATGTGGACGGTGTCGCCGCGCTTTTCGGAAAGATGCGCCATGGTCGGCTCGTAGACGGCGCCTGTCTTTGAGGCGACGTTAAGCATGTCCATGGTGAGTTCGTATTGAGCTTCGAAGCCGGGAATGCGTCCGGGACGCAATTCAAGCGATGCCTCGGAGGTTATCAGCTTCCGGCGCGCGTTCGCATAGGCATCGGAGAGCAGATGCTCGATCGGGACTTCCGCGAATTTCGGGTCGCCATAATAGATTTCACGGTCGGCAAAGGCGAGTTTCATCGCCTCGGTGAGCGTATGGACGAATTCGGCGCCCGCCGGGTCCATTCCGGCGATGTCGATCTCCTTCAGAAGCGAGAGCGCCTGCAAAAACACCGGGCCTTGGCCCCATGGGCCGATCTTTGCGACCGTCCAGTCGTGATACTGATAGATAAGCGGCTCTTCGATCGTAGCAGACCATTTTGCCATGTCGTTCGCGCTGATGACGCCCTTGTGCCGACTTCCGCTTGCATCCATCACCTCCGTCGAGCCGGCATATCTGTCAATCGCTTCGGCAACGAAACCGCGATAGAACGCATCGCGCGCAGCTTCGACTTGTGCCTCGCGGCCTTTTTTTGCTTCGGCCTCCGCGATGACGCGCTTCCAGGTTTTGGCAAGCACCGGGTTCTTGAAGTTCGAGTGCGGCGCCGGGACCGAGCCGCCGGGCAGCCAGGTCTCATGCGAGGTCGGCCACTCCTTCTCGAAGAAAGATGCAAGGCCGGAGATTGTGGCAGACACGCGCTCAAGGACAGGGTGACCGTGCTCGGCATAATGAATTGCCGGTTCAAGGATGTCGCGGAGGGTCAGGCGCCCATAGTCTCGAAGCATCAGCATCCACCCATCGAAAGAGCCGGGAATGACGCTGGCAAGCAGTCCGTTGCCTGGGATTAGGCTCAGACCTTCAGACGTATAGTGCTCGATTGTGGCGCCGGCTGGAGCCGGCCCCTGCGCACAGATGACTTCGACCTTGTCCTTCTTCTTTGAATAGAAGATCGCAGGCATGTCGCCGCCCGGCCCGCAAAGATGCGGCTCGAGGACCTGCAGCACGAAGCCGGTAGCGACCGCTGCATCAAACGCGTTTCCGCCTTTTTCGAGCATGCTCATTCCAACGGCGGAGGCGATCCAATGGGTTGACGTGACGACGCCGAAGGTGCCCAAAATCTCTGGGCGGGTGGTGAACGCGGTCATTTTAGAATCCTTTCATGCTTCGCGCGGGTCGAGCGCATCGCGCAGCCCGTCGCCGAGAAGGTTAAAGCCAATCACGACGAGGAAGATTGCCGCACCCGGCCACATCGCCATCCACGGCGCTTGGGAGAGGAAATTCTTGGCAACGTTGAGCATCGAGCCCCAGCTGGGGGCAGGCGGCTGCTGACCGAGGCCCAAAAAGGAAAGGCTCGCTTCGGCGATGATCGCTGTCGCAATCGTCAGTGTCGCCTGCACGAGAATCGGCGCAAAGACATTCGGCAGGATATAGCGACTGATGATGCTAAAGTGTCGAAGCCCGATGGAACGTGCGCCCTCAACATATTCCTCCGTCTTGACGGCGAGCACCTGGCCGCGGGTCAGCCGGACGAAAATCGGCATGGCCGAAAGACCAATGGCGATCATCGCATTCGTCAGGCTTGGGCCTAGGAACGCCGCAAGTGCGATCGCGGTGATTAGAAACGGCATGGCGAGGAAGGCTTCGGTGACGCGGGAGATGATCTGGTCCGTCCACCCGCCGAAATAGCCGGAGATGAGGCCGAACGGAACGCCGATCACAACCGCAATCGCCACCGAAAAGACACCCGCCATCAGCGAGGCCTGTGCGCCCCAGACCATGCGGGAGAGAATATCACGGCCAATGTCATCGGTTCCGAGCCAGTGGGCTGCTGACGGCGCCTTGCGGATTGCAGACCAGCTCGTCGCGTTGGGGTCGGGGATCGGCAATAGCGGCGCTGCTGTTGCGACAATGGCGAAGAAGGCGATGATCCCGAGTCCTGCGATCGCCCCTTTGTTGGCCTTCAGCTTGCGCCAGGCCCGGCTTGGTGAGCGCTGATCAGTTGCAATGGCGATCTGGTCGAGAGCGGTCATAGGGCTGCCCTCATTCGCGGATTGAGAAGGACATAGACGATGTCAGCTAACAGGTTCATCAGAATGAAGCCGATTGCCGTGCAAAGCACCACACCTTGGACGACCGCATAGTCGCGGTTGAAGACGGCATCGACGATGAGTTTGCCAAAGCCTGGAATGGTGAAGATCTGTTCGGTCAATACCGCACCTGCAAGCAATTCGCCGAAGAGCAGTGCACTCAGCGTGACGATCGGCAGGACGGCGTTGCGAAAGCTGTGTTCAAGCACGACGGCGCGCTCGGAAAGTCCCTTGGCCCGGGCGGTGCGGACGTAATCGGCGCTGAGTACGTTCAACATCGCGGAGCGGGTGTGACGCATCAGCGTGGCGGCCAGTGCGTTGCCAAGCACAAAGGATGGCATCAACATCGTTTCAATCGAGCGTAGCGGGTTGCTGAAGAAGGGTTCGTAACCGGAAGCGGGAAGCCAGCCGAGCTTCACCGAGACCAGCAGGATCAGCATGATGCCGAGCCAGAAATTCGGGACCGAGAGACCTGAAAGTGCAATGAGATTTGCGAGGTAGTCGAAGCCCGTATTCTTCTTGACCGCTGCTAAAATCCCCATTGGCACGCCGATGGCGAATGCGAAGATCATCGACATGATCGCCAGCTGGATGGTCACCGGCAGCTTTTCCGCCACAAGTTCAACAACCGGCTGGTTGGTACGCAGCGATATGCCAAGGTCGCCCTTCAGAACCGAGCCGAGCCATGAGACGTACTGATAGGGTACTGGCTCGTTCAGCCGGTATTTTTCGCGCAGGTATTCGATCACCTGCGGATCCCGCTCCTCGCCTGCCATGGCGAGAATGGGGTCGCCCGGCAAAAGCTTCTGCAGCGAGAAGACGAAGATCGAGATGATCAGCAGCGTCGGAATAGCGACCAGAAGCCGCTTGGCAATGTAGGTGTACATGAGCAGCTCCTGACACGGCACCGGGAGCATGGCGGATACTGGTCCGCCATGTGGGTCTGTTTGGATCAGCCGGCTTTCTTCACGCCGGCAAGGCGGATCATGCCGTCCGGCGAGGGGACGAAGCCGGTAATGTTTTTATGCAGCGCCCAGATCCAGGACTGGTGGCCGAGATAGATGATCGGCAGGTCCTCGTTGAGAATTCCTGCGGCGGCGTCATATTTCTGCTTGCGCACGGCATTGTCGGTCGAGGCCCGGGCCTCATTCAGCAGCTTGTCGACGTCAGGGTTGCAATATTTGGTATCGTTGATTCCGCCCTTGCAGGTGATGAACTGATGGATGTTACCGTCGGGATCGACGCGGCCGGACCAGTCGGAACGGCTGAGCTGGTAGTTGCCCGCCGTCTGCTCAGACAGAAGGGTCGCAAACTCCGTCGATTTCAGACTGACGTCGAACCCTGCCTCGGCGACCATCGACTGGACGATCTGCATCATCTGCGCCGCGACCGGGTTGTTTGGGATCTGCATTTCTACGGGCACACGATCGAAGCCGGCTTCCTTCAGGAGCGCTTTTGCCTTGTCGAGATCGCGGACAGGCACTGGAATGTCCTTGTCGAACCACGGGCTATTGGGCGGGAACGGCTGATTGCCGCCCACGGCAGTGCCTTCGTAGACGATCTGGTTCAGCGCCTCGCGGTCGATCGCAAGCGAAAAGGCCTGCCGCAGTCGCTTGTCCTTGCCGAACGGATTGTCGGCGCGCGGGCCGTTGGCGATGTTCGCATAGAGCGCCATGTAGCCGATATTGACCACGTCCGCGTAGGTCAGGCTCGCATCCTCCTTGACCGAAGCTGCGTCAGTGGCGGCCAGTCGCTCGATCATGTCGAGATCGCCAGAACGAAGGTTGGCAAGGCGCACGGTCGTATCAGGGATCGGCAGATAGGTGACCTTGTCGATGAAGACATTGTCCTTGTTCCAGTAATCCTTGAACTTCTCGAGCACGATGCGGTCCTGCTGCACGCGTTCGACGAACTTGAAGGGTCCGGCACAGACCGGCCGACTGCCGAAATTCGCGCCGAGCTCCTTTGCCGCCTTTGGCGAGACAATCATGCCGGCTCTATCTGAAAGCTGGGCAAGCAAGGTGACGTCCGGGCTCTTCAGCGTGAATTTCACTTCATAGGGTGTGACTGCTTCGACTTTTTCTACAGAGGCGAGCTCGCTCTTGCGGCGCGATTCAGGCAACGTCATGTTGCGCTCAATCGTGGCGACGACTGCTTCGGCATCAAGCGGCGTGTCGTCATGGAATTTTACACCCTCGCGCAGCTTCATGGTCAGCAGCTTACCGTCGCCAGACCACGTCCAGTCGGTCGCAAGCTGCGGCACGATTTTCAGGTCGGGTGTAACATCGACCAGCTTGTCGCACATTGCCGTGTAGACGATGCGGCCCACGAAGGTGCGTGACTGCGCCGGGTCAAGCACGTCGGCATCATCCTGCAGACCGATTTTTAGTTCGGCAGCGAAAGTGGGCAGCGCAATCAGCGCGCCCGAAAGAAGGGTCGTCACGAATCTGGCGATCGTCATGGCATTCTCCTCTGTCGTTCTTTGCTTATTGAGGGGCAGTGCATGCCCTTCAGCGTCGGGCTCGCTTAGGCGAGTTCTTGTTTGGTCTTCGGTTCGTGGTGGTCTAGCGAGGTAATGCGGATCAGGCTTTCCTGGAGCGTCAAGAGATGTTGGCGCATGGCTTCGCCCGCCTTGGCAGGGTCGCGGGCAGCAATCGCCTCGACGATTGCGGTATGCTGGCCGTAAGTGACCGTGCGCGTCTTGCTGACGCTGCGGGCGCGCTCGCGGATCGTCTGCCAGGCCTCGTCCTGACGCACCCTGTTGATGACATCAAAGATCGCCAGGAAAAGTTGGTTGCCGGCGCACTGTGCGATCTGCCGGTGCAGTGCGCCGTCCCAGAGTTCGCGGCCGTCGGCATCGGTGCTGTCGTGGATCTTCTTGACGAGCTCATACATGCGCTCGATATCGGCGGCCTTGGCGCGCATGGCGGCAAGCTGGGCCAGCTGCGGCTCAACGCGCAAACGCACTTCCATGACTTCCATCAGGTCGGTCCCGGCGACGATCGAACCGACATGCTCGCTCCAGCCATCGGGTCGTCGCCCTGCAAAGGTGCCCGAACCCTGACGCCGCCAGATCAGCCCCTCGGCTTCCAGGACCTCCAGTGCACGGCGCACGGCCCGGCGGCTAACGCCAAATCTTTGCGAAAGCGCACGCTCCGTCGGCAGCTTGCCATCCGCATCCAGTCCGTCCGAACGCAGCAGCGTCCGGAGCTTGTCCAGTGCAAGGTTTGAGTTTCCGGCGGCTTCGTCCATTGGCAAATGGTCCGTACCAATTGATTATTGGTTCAATCCAGACCAAATTAGCCGACGCGTCAAGCGAATTTTTGGGCAGGTTCTGCAATGCACAAAGTTTGAGCGATTTGGTGCGCGGTGCACGGTAGTTCGTTGGTCCTGTCCTGACGTATGGCGCCAAATTAGGCTTCTATATAGACGGGATTGCTGAGCGCGCGGCGGATCGGCTGGCCGTGGATATCGGAACCGCGAAGCTGCCATGGCAGGCTCGTGCCGGATATCGCCGCTGTGAATTCCGATAAAAGCCGCGCGCGGCTCTCCCCGGCGATGACTTCGGCGCGCAGAAAGGTCTTCGGCTCACCGGAAAAGCGGCCCGTCCACGCATCGTCCTCAATCGGCTGGTCGACAAGCACGCCGGTGGCGTCCAGAAACAGGAGGCGATCACCTTTTGCTCCACCCACTTCGGCTTCGGCAAAAACCGGACCGGACACTGTTTCGCCCATCGGCTTACCGTTGACGGTAAGAGCCAGGTGGGGCCCGGAAGGACTCTCGGTAACGTAGCCGCGGCCTGCCTTCATGGCGGCAAGGATTGCCTCTTCGGAGAGTTCTTCGAGCCAAAGCACGGTCGTCGGACGGGCAAGTGCAAGCGGACCCTCCGGCATCAGGCGTGCGGGCTGGTGGAAATCGCTGCCGCCGATGGCAGAAATCTTCAGGCCGGAAGAAAGGCGCCGCTGATAGCGTTCGAGCGATATCCAGTTCCAGGCCATCCAGGTGGATTGCCAGACCTCCATGCAGTCGGTCTTCGGAAGCTCGTAGTCCCAAGGGATCGTCGGCTTGTCATGGTTGATGGACAGAAGGCCTCCGCGCTCATGCACCAAACGTGCAAGTGTATGAGCGTCCCCTGGCTTCGTCATGCGGAAATCGATCCAGTCGTCGACGCCGAAGACATTGGCGTGGCCGGCGCCGGTCGTCACTTCCATGGCGCGAACGAAAACGAGGTCGGTTGAGGAGTTCGGATGAAAATAGCGCCGCTGGGCGATTGTGTTGTGGTCGGCGATCGCGAGAAAATCGAGACCGGCCTGTTTTGCTGCTTCATGCAGCAGTTCCGGGGAGCCGGCGGCATCGGAATGGTAGGTATGGCAATGAAGGTCGCCTCGATGCCAGCCGGCACCCTTGCGCACTGGGAACGTGCGGGATGGAGGCGGCTCCAGTTTGCGCTTCGCCCTGTCGTAATCAATCGTGAGGAAGACAGCGGTCCCTTCCGCCGGCACCTTGTAAAGGCCGAGTATCACCTTCCAGCGGCCCGCTGGTAGATCGCCGTGGAGATAGCCGGGCGTGGCATCGTCCGTCGCAACGAAGAAGCGATCGCGCGCTCCGCCGCTCCAGCCTCTGAAGCCGGCGGTGGATGGATAGTCGGTGGCGCGCGGATCAAGCAGGCCGAGGTCGACAATGCAATTCTCGGTCCTGGCATAGCGCATTGCTACGTCGATCCGCGTGGTCCCGACGGGAACCTCGAAGGCCACGCAGAAATAGGGGTTGTCAACCTGATCAGCGCGAGAGACATGGATGGCGATTTCGCGCATTCGATGCCTGCCTACTCGCCAATGACGGGAATGCGTGCGCCGGTGGCGTCGAAAAGTGTCACATGCGCTTTATCGAAGGAAAGCGCCACGCGGGTGTCGCCCTTGATGTCGTCGTCGGTGAAGCTACGGGCCGTCACGCGTCCTGAGTCCTGTCGCTCCATCGTCACCAGGCTTTCCGGCCCCATGTTTTCATTCGCAAAGAGCATGCCGGAAATGACGTTCGCATCACCCGCGCGTGCGATGCGCAGATGCTCGGGGCGGATGCCCAGCGTCATTGTTTTTGCGTCTGCCGCACGTGCGACGGCCGCGGAAATCGCAAGGCCCTCAAGTGTCAGCCCTTCGGCTCGAAGCTGCAGCCTGTCTTCTGCGACCATGGCTTCGACTGGAACGAGGTTCATTGGCGGATTGCCGACGAAATTCGCGACAAAAGTGGTTGCCGGGCGGCGGTAAATTTCGATCGGCGGAGCAAATTGCACGACACGCCCCTTGTCCATGACCGCGATGCGGGTCGCAAGCGCCATGGCCTCGGCCTGATCGTGGGTGACGTAGACGGCTGTCATACCCATGTCGCGCTGAAGATGATTGAGGAAGCCGCGGGCCTCGAGGCGAAGCTTGGCGTCGAGGTTCGAGAGCGGCTCGTCGAAAAGATAGACCTGGCTTGGATAGACAAGGGCGCGGGCAAGCGAGGGGCGCTGCTGTTGCCCGCCGGAAATCTGGCTCGGCAAGCGCTTTAGGAGATCGCCGATCTTAAGCACGTCGGCGACTTCCTTGGCCCGTGCATGACGCTTGTCCTCCGCCTCGCCGCGGACCTTCAAGGGATAGGCGATGTTGTCGGCAAGGTTCATGTGCGGATAAAGCGCATAGTCCTGGAAGACCATCGAAATCTTCCGGTCCTTTGGATGAAGAAAGGTGACGTCCTTGCCGGCGATCAGCACCTTGCCTGAGGTAGGCGTTTCCAGGCCGGCGATCATGCGCAAGCTGGTGGTCTTGCCGCAGCCTGAGGGCCCGAGCAGGCAGACGAATTCGCCGTCGGCGATCGAAAAGCTGATGTCGGGCACGGCGTTGAAGGCACCGAAGCTCTTAGAGACGTTCTGGAATTCGACAGAGGCCATGAGACTGATCTTTCGATTACGACTTGATGCCACCGAAGAACCGGAAGCCGAACTTCCAGTTTACGAAGAGGTAGAGCACGATGACCGGCAGCGAATAGAGAAGAGAATAGGCGGCAAGCAATGTGACAATGGGCGTGCCGGCTTCGGAATAAAACGAGTAGATTGCCACGGAGGCGGGCATCAGATTGTCGCTGCGCAGCAGGATGAAGGGGATGAGAAAACTGCCCCAGATATTCACGAAGGCCCAGACGACGACCACGACAATACCGGGCCGGATCACTGGCAACGCCACGTCGAAGAACGCCTGAAGCGGCGATGCGCCAGCGCCCATGGCGCTCTCTTCGTAAGAGCGTGGGATTGCGTCGATGAAATCACGCAGGATGAACATCGCCGTCGGCAGCAGTCCGCCCGCAAAGACAAGGATAACAGCAAGATGCGTGTCGATGAGACCCGCCGCTGATATGATCAGGAAGATCGGCACCATTGCCGCCGAACCGGACACCACGGAAGAAAAGAGCAGCAGGATATATGTGACCGCACCCTTGCCCGGGACCGAGGAGCGGGACAGCGCGTAGGCTGCGAGGGTTGCGGCAGTGCCGACGAAGACGACACCGCCGAGGGCCTGGACGAGACTGTTGAACAGCGCCTGCATGGCGAAGCTGTTTTGGAAGACGGTTGCAAAATTCGCCAGCGTGAACGGCTTAGGGATGGCAAGGCCGAGCTCGGCGCGCGCGTTGAACGGCGCAAAGGCGAACCAGACGAGTGGTAGCGCGAAAATGGCCCCGAGCAGCGCGGCAACAGCCGAAAAGCCCAAGCGCTGCACATAGACTGCGCGCGATATCTGCATCACTCTGCCTCCGCCGTCTTTATGCGAGCGATACGCAGGTAAGCGAGCGCGAATACCAGATTGATGAGCATGATGACGACGCCTACGGCGGCACCCTTGCCGAATTCGAAATCCTTGAAGGCGATCCGGTAGGTATAGATGGAAAGAATTTCGGTGCGGTAGGATGGCCCCCCGTTTGTCAGCAGGAAGGGCGTGAAGACGTTGAAGGTCCACATGGTAATCAGGATGAGGTCGGTAACAATATGACCGCGGATCAGCGGCAGGGCGATATCGCGCAGCTTCTGCCAAGAGCTTGCGCCGGCGACATCGGCGGCCTGGAAATAGCTTGGCGGGATCGATTGGAAAGCCGAGTTGAAAAGCATCATCGAGAAGGCGGCGCCGCGCCATGTGTTGAAGAAAACGATCACCCGGAATGGCTGCTGCAGCAGCCAGTCTCCTGGCGGCAGGCCGAGACTGCGCATGATCATGTTCAGCGTGCCATTGTCATAGTCGAGGAAGGCAAACCAAGCAAAACCGATCACCACTTCCGGAAGGATCCAGGCAGCAATCACGGTCGTCTGCAGAAAGGTTTTGAGGGACGGTGAGACGGCCTGGCTGAGCCAGGCAAGCACGAGGCCGAGCAGCGCCTGGCCGACGAGTGCCGACAGCAACACGAACTGAATCGTCAGGACCAATGAAAAGCCGAACTGGCCGCGTGTGAAGAAGGTCGCCGGATTAAAAAGCGCGACGTAGTTCTGCAAACCGACGAAATCCGGTTCGAGCGCCGTTCGTCCGAGCAGCGTTTGGTTCGTGAAGGAAACAAAGATTACCCAGAAAAAGGGGATGATGACGAAGATGCCGACCAGTGCGGCTGCGGGCGCCAGAAAAACTGCGCCCGCGCGCGTGGAAAGCAGGGAGAACTTCTTCATTCTTGAAAACCCGATGACGGTTTGCGGCGTCCGTTTGATTGGACCGGCCGTGATCCCGGCCAGGTCCAGTCCCGACCGGTCAGAGACGGCTGACGGTGTTTTCTTCGCCGACGATGGCGACAATGGCGGCCTTGTACTGGGCCATCGCGTCTTCAGGCGACATTTCGCCGGAGACGACGCTTTCCGTCATGCGCTGGATCTCAGTGGATACCTTATTGTAACTGGCGTCGTTGGGACGCGCCGTCGTAATCGGCAGCAGCGTTTTTGCCGTTTCCGTCAAGAACGGCGAGTTCGGGATTGCGACGTCGTCACGGATCCGGATCGCCGGCTGGATCTCTTGGAACGCGGGCAACTGCTCCTGACTGGTCATGAAGGAGAGCAGTTCCCAGGACTCCTTCGGCGCATCGGTATGCGGGTTGATGACGAAGCCCGTTCCGCCGGAACTGGTGGCGAAGTCCTGGCCGCGCAGGCGCTTGCCTGGCGGGTCGGCCGTCGTCATCTTCCAGGTCATGGCCTTTTCGCGGTG
>NZ_JABEPH010000154.1:0-12980 GCF_013004495.1 Rhizobium sp. SEMIA 4085 | reverse complement strand
GTTGAAAACAGGGTTGCGCCAGAGTGCGCTCCAGCTTTTTTCAGCGCCTTGTAGACATCGCCCTCGATGTAGCCCGTGCAGGTACCACTGGCGAAGTTGCGATGTTCGGGCCGCGTCCGGTCCAGCGGCAGTTCCGGCAGTTCCGGAATCTCCTTGAACTGGTCGAGCCAGAACTGCTCGTCCTTCTCGGATTTTTCGGGTGTGGGCGCAAGCTCCGTCGCATACGTGGCAAAGGAGAGCGCCGGCTCGAATTGCGGTGTCTCGCCGTTGCGGAAAGCCGCATAGGCCATCGCTAGCTCGTCGAGAAGCACGCTGATCGACCAGCCGTCGCAGATGATGTGGTGTCCGCTGAAGACGAAGACATGCTTGTCGACTGCCAGACGCGCGATGAAGGCGCGGACAAGCGGGCCGTCGACGAGGTCGAAAGGCGTCCTTGCATCCTCGTCGAGCATTTCCCGAAGCTGCGCTTCGCCGTCGGGCTGGCCGGCGAGATCCACCAGCGGCGCCTTCAGCGCGAAATCGTCGGCGAAGCGGAAGGAATCGCCAGCGCGACTGAAGCGGATTCGAAGCGCATCATGGCGATCCGTCACAAGGCTCAGTGCCTTTGAAAAGGCAGCTTCGTCGAACTCGCCGTCCAGCGTCAGCGAAATGGACAGGTTAAAGGAGCAGGACGCTTCATCGCCGGTCTGGGCTGCCAGCCAGATCTCCGTCTGAGCTTCCGTGAGCGGGACGGAACCCAGCCTTTGTGCGAGCGTAACTGGCGCACCTGCCGTTCCGGGCGGGACAGCAGCAGCTGGAGCCGGAGCAATTGCCAGTACCGCCTGCGCCAGGCTTACGGCTGCAGCGCCTTCTGCCACCGCCGCCGGTGGAGAGGTTGCCGAGGATTGCAGCAACTGGAGCTGCTGGGCGAAGAGTGATTGGAGCAGTTGAATCTGCGATTGAATGAGGGCCTGCACTTCGCCCATCGATGCAGACGGCGAAGGGGTAGGCGCAAGAGGCATCTCCGGAGCGGCAGAAACCGCCGCTGGTGCAAGAAGATGCGCCGCAGGCGGCGGAGATGCTGCCGGCGCCTTCTCCGGCATTTTCTCATCGAGATGTTTCGCCAGGTTGGCGATCGACGGAATGGTGCTCAGAAGATCGCGGAACGAAATCTTGACCCGGTAGTCCTTCTCGATCCTCTGCGCGAATTGCCCGATGAAGAGGGAATCGAAGCCCAGCTCGATAAATGTCGCGGCGACGTCGGCCGGCCTCAATGCATTGCCCGACATCTCGGCGAGAGTGGCCAGCAATTCGCACTCAAGCGCAGGGATACGGTCGGCGGAAGAGGAGGCGATCGCTGGAGCGACGCTGACAGTTGCCGGCATTTGGATCGCAGCCGAAGGTTCGGCCACGATTTGCAGCTCGGAGCGGGACAGCGCGTAAGAGCCTGCATTGCGGCGCACCGATGGAGGCGCATCGATCCAGTGACGCTGGCGCTGGAACGGGTAGACCGGCAGATCAAGGTGTGCCGTTGCGCCGTTGGGCAGTTCCGGCCATTCGAGCACGCAGCCAGCCATCCACAATCTGCCTTGGGCGCCGGCGAAGACATCGGCAGCTTCCGGCGCGCGATCATGTTCGGGCAGAGACTGGATCACGGTATTCAGATTGTCCCGTGCAACGGTCTGCGAAGCAAATACGGAGAGCGTCCGCCCTGGACCAACCTCCAGGAGTATTGGTTTCCTCCCGTCGCAAAGCTTTGCAAGGCCATCGGCGAAATGAACGGCGTCGCGGCAGTGCCTTGCCCAGTAATGCGGCGAAGTGCCCTGTTGCGCCGTCTGCCAGTCTCCGGTCACGCAAGAGATATAGGGAACCGTTGCGGTTCCGTAGGTTACCTTGGCTGTCTCCTCGTAAAGCGCGGCTGCCGCCTCGTCCATCATCGGCGAATGGAAGGCATGCGACGTGTGCAGGCGGCTGAAGGCAATGCCGCCAACTTCGAATGCTGAACAAACCTCGTCGATCTCCGCGAACGGGCCGGAGATAACCGACAGCTTCGGAGCATTGACGGCGGCGATCTCGACATCGCCTTTCAGGTAAGCGGAGACGGTTTGCGCGTCGGCCCGAACCGAAACCATCGCGCCTTGCGGCTGGCTTTGCATGAGACGCCCGCGGCTTGCGACAAGCCGGAGTCCATCTTCGAAAGAAATTGCGTTGGCAAGCGTTGCTGCTACGAATTCGCCGACGCTATGGCCGATCATCGCGTAGGGCCTGAGGCCTCGGCTCATCCACAGCCGTGCCAGCGCATATTCGACGAGATAGAGGCAGGGTTGAGCGATGCGCGTGTTGCGCTGTTCGTCAGCCATTGACTCCGGCACCGGTCCGCAATGGCAGATGAAAATCCGAAGATCAAGGCCGAGCATAGGCTTCAGCAGTTCGGCGCCCCTGTCGATCCAGCGTGCGAATTCCGGTTCGCTGTCATAGAGTCCAGCACCCATGCCGACATATTGCGCGCCTTGTCCCGGAAACATGAACGCAACCGGAGGGGCGTCCGATGCGACGGAATCCGCAGTTCGTTCTGCGCCGAGCTTTTCCCGCGCCTCTTCGACGGTCCGGGCCGATATCGCAAAGCGATGGCTGAACTCGCATCTGCCGTTCTGCAGCGTTGCGGCGACGTCTGCGAGCGAAATCTCCGGGTGCTCGGTCAGGTGAGCGCTGAGATTGGCGCGCATAGCCGACAAGGCTGCCTGATTGCGTGCCGACAGCGGCAGGATGTACGGCTTGATGACGTCCGAGCATGCCTCGCGCTCTTCGCCAATCGCTTCTTCGAGAATGACGTGGACATTCGTGCCGCCGACGCCGAAGGCGCTGACGCCTGCGCGGCGCGGATGTCCCTGTGCCGGCCAGTCCGTCATTTCGGTGGGAATATAAAAGGGGCTCTCCTCGATATTGAGCCGAGGATTGGGGCGGCTGTAGTTGGGCATCGGCGGAATCTTGCCGCGATGAAGCATCAGCGCTGTCTTGATGAGACCGGATACGCCCGCAGCACAATCCATATGCCCGACATTGCCCTTCACTGAACCGAGCGCACAGCTCTCCCGCGCGTCCGCAATGTCGAGATAGGCCTCCTTCAGGCCGCCGAACTCGATGGGATCGCCCAGGGGCGTCGCGGTCCCGTGGCATTCGACGTATCCGATCGATGCGGCTGGCACTCCTGCATTTGCCAGTGCGGCGGAGATCGCCTCGGCCTGTCCCCGGACGCTCGGTGCGGTGAAACCGACTTTGTCGGAGCCATCATTGTTGATGCCGTAGCCGCGGATGACTGCGAAGATGCGATCGCGGTCCCTTCGCGCGTCTTCCAGCCTCTTCAGGAGTACGACGCCTGCGCCGCTTGCAAAGACAGTTCCATCCGCGTTCGCATCGAACGGCCGGCAGGTGCCGTCAGCCGAAGCCATGCCGCCTTCCTGGTAGAGATATCCCCGTTTTTGCGGCAGCGTGATGGACACGCCGCCAGCAAGCGCCATGTCGCAAGCATAGGTCTGTAGGTTCTGGCAAGCCTGCGACACGGCAAGTAGCGAGGTCGAACAGGCCGATTGCAGCGTGAAGGCGGGGCCGCGCAGATCGAACTTGTAGGCAATACGAGTCGCGAGCGCGTCGTTGAGCGCTCCTACGAGCTGCTGAAAACAGCCGATCTGATAATTGGAGGCGAATTCCTCCGCCTTGGCACGATCGCCAAGGACGTTGTTGATCAGATAGGTCGGCATGGACGAGCCGGCAAATACGCCGATCATGCCCGCAAAGCGATGCGGATCGTAGCCGCCGTTTTCGAGCGCTTCCCAGCAGATTTCCAGGAAGACGCGATGCTGCGGATCGGTGAGTGCTGCCTCGCGTGCGAACATGCCGAAGAATTCGGCGTCGAACATGTCCACGTCCGGAAGATGCGGGCGGGCAGCGACATAATTTGCGGCGGCGCGTTCTTCGTCGGTGAAGCAATCTTCGATTTCGTCCGGCGCGAATATCGAAAAGGCATTCCGGCCGTCACGGACGAGCTCCCAAAGCGCTTCTACGGAGGGTGCGCCCGGGAAGCGCCCGGACATGCCGATGATCGCGATGCCGCCCGGACCCTGATCGTCCTCGATATCAATTCGATCGAGATCGGCGTGGGCGGTTTCGTGAGTTGCCGTCATGAAGCGCTCCTTCGGAACTGGGACATGGTTTTCCTCTGAAGTGCCGCCCGCTGGGCAGCGGCGATGGATCGCGCGGTGTTCTGGGATTTGCCCTCGATATGGCGGGCAAGCTCGCGGATGGTCGGATGCTTGAACAGTGCGACGACATCCACGGAGCGCCCGAGCCTTGTTTCCAGTCCCGCATGCACCTGCAGAAGCTGGAGAGAGGTGCCGCCGAGATCGAAGAAGTTCCTGTCGAGATCGATCCTTTCGGCACCCAGCGCCTCGCTCCAGAGCTGCGTCAGTAGCGTTTCCGCTTGCGTGCTTGCCACGGCTTCCGCATCGGGCCGGGCGGCCTCGACCGGCGGCGGGAGGAGGCTCGCGCGGTCGACCTTGCCGGCCGGGGTGAGCGGGAATGCCTCGACCATGACGGTCGCACTCGGAATCATGTAGACCGGAAGTGTGGCGCGCAGCCTCGACATGACCTCTTGTGCGAAAGCCGGATCGCCAAGCGCAGTTTCCGCGCGCGGGCGCAGATAGGCGACGATACGTTTCAGGGCGGGACCCTGGAGGTGGCAGAGAACGATGGCGTCGGAGAGTGCCGGGTCGTTCCTCAGTGCGGTCTCGATCTCGTCAAGCTCGATGCGCTTGCCGTTGATCTTGACCTGCCGGTCGCGGCGTCCCTTGAAGCTCACCGTGCCGTCGGGCTGGAGAAGGGCGATATCGCCGGTCAGATAGCAGCGTTTCGGGCCGGCCTGCGTGGCGACAAAGACGAATTTCTCCGCGGTGCGCTCCGGACAACGGAAATAGTCGATCGCCAAGCCGTCGCCCGATATCGCAAGCTGCCCCTCGCGGCCGGGCGGAAGTTCCCGCAATTCCTCGTCCAAAATGCAGATCCCGGTATGGGCGATCGCCTTTCCAATCGGCAGATCGGCCTCCGCAAAGCCTGGCGGTACGGTGAAGACCGCTGCAAACACCGTAGTTTCGGTCGGGCCGTAGGCGTTGCTCAGCCGGCAGCCGGGATAGCGCTGGATGAATCGCCGGGCATGCACTGGAGAGCCCACGTCGCCGCCGAAAAGCACATGGCGCAGCCTCGGCAGATCGCCCCCTGCATAGTCCGCGAAGAGATTGAACAGCCCCGTGGTGAGAAAGGTCATGCTGACACCGGTGTCACGCATGACGCCTGTAAGGCGCGCCAGGGAGAAATCGGCATCGGGCATGACGGCGACCGTGCATCCGTTCAGCAGCGCCCCCCAGATTTCGAAGGTCGTCGCGTCAAAGGCGATTGTAGCGGCGTGAAGGATGACGTCGTCACGTCTGAAATCGATATAGTTCTGATCGAGGACGACCCGCGCGATGCTTCGGTGGGCAATCGTAACGCCCTTCGGCCGGCCCGTGGAACCGGACGTGTACATGATGTAAGCCGGGTCACTGCCAGTGACCTCGACGGCCGGCCGTTTGGCGACGGCGCTGTGGGCGAGCCTTCCAATCACAACTTCTGCATCGATGATTGTGCCGCGCAGGTCGGGGACGGAGCTAGCCCTTCCAGCGGATGCCGCATCGACGAAGACAACCTTGGGGGCGCACTCGGCGGCGACATAGGCGAGATGCTCTTCGGGATAGGCCGGATCGAGCGGTACATAGACGCCGCCGGCCTTCAGGATCGAAAGCATGCAAATGACGGTATTGAGCGCGCGCGGAAGCAGCATGCCCACGACATCGCCCTTCCGGATTCCAAGCTCCGCGAGGTGTCCCGCCAGGGCGTCGGACAATCTGTCGAGCTCATCGTAGGTGAGACGCTCGTCGCCGAAGACAATCGCCGTCGCCTGCGGAGCGATGCGAGCCTGCTGACGTACGATGTCCTGGAGAGAGCGGTCCCGGTCATAAGACACAACAACATCGGCTTCGTTCGTTTCAAGAAACGCCGGATCAGTCACTGATTTGCCCCCAATCATTGCCCTGCAGGAGATCATCCAATCGAAAGAATGAGGAGACAGGATTTCATGATCGAGGAAAATCGCCAGTTGATCATTGGGATGACTGCAAGTGCACGAAAGTCTTAGAGGGCCGGTTTTCCCATACCCTGTTCCATGTGGCAGGCGTCAGCGTACCTCCGATAACGCCTTGTGAAACATGCGTTTTTTAAGAGTGCGAACGGAGAATTGGTCGATGCGGGGGGTGAGCCTGCGGTCAATGCGGAGCGTCACCTGACACTGTAAGCCCGGACGTAATCCACGAACATATGCGACGGATCGGGAACGTCCATTTCGCCAGCGTCCTTCGCCAGTCCCAGATTGACAAGGATATACATCGGCTGGCGGTGCTCCGGCTGGGTTTTGGTTTTCCAGACCAGCTTCTCGTCGAAATACATCCGGATGAATTCGGAATCTATTTTCACGCCATACGTATGAAAGTCGGTGGGCCTTGCGTCGCGGAACACCTCGATGCGCGAGAAATCCGAATAATGCCCCCCACCGCGGTGCCAGACATGGACGGTCGAAGAATATCCTTCCGGTTTGTCTCCGTAGAATTCAAGAACATCGATCTCGGCGGTCGATTTCGACCTGTCCTTGCCAATCAGCCAGAAAGCCGGCCACACGCCAGGCCCTAAGGGCAGCTGGGCGCGCGTCTCGAAATATCCGTAGCACTGTGAAAACCCATTTCCCTTGGGGTCAACGGAGGCAAGCAGCCCGGAACGCCAATCGCCCTGGGCGTTGCGGGCCGCCTCGATGCGCAGAACGCCGTCGGTGACGACAAACGGAAAACCGAGTTCGGGATTGGCAAAACGGGCGCCGCCGAAATCGCCGGACCACGGCGTATGAGCGATCCAGCGGGTTCCAGGCCCCCAGGCCGACACGCTGAGATCGTCGAAGTTGTCTTCGAAAGTGACCTTCATCTCCTCGGTATCGATTTGATCGCCGGTGTCACCGGGCACGCAGTCTTCGGCATGTGCCAGGCCGGCGCACAGAAGCGCGGCAGCGATCACGATGCCCAGCCGGCGGCCAGACGATCGCGGCCAGCCTGTACGACGAAGACAGGTTTTGGGCGTAAACGTTCTCATCTCGCGGACCGTACCGACGCGCACTTTGGCGGAAAAGGGCCCAATTCGACCGAAGGACTACCGCAAAGGACTTAAGGCGGACGTAAATACAAGCCGCTTCGGCGCATGATAGCTTTCCTGTTGAGGAAAACTGGGTGCGGTGGATGCGGGTCGAATTCATTGGACTGATGACCATTCTGCTGGGGGCAATTCTGGTGTTCGCCCCGGTCAGGCATTCTTTCACATGGATGATGCTGTCGACTGCATTCGGCGCGGCGGCTGCCATTGCGCTGCCCGGAATGGGCGGAGCGTCAATCCTGGTGCCAAACCTCTTTCTGCTGTTTTTCGTTCTACGCGTCTTTATGGCATTCGGCGAGGGACAGATCTTCGCTGCAGTCTCTCCCTCGCGCGCTGGATTCATCCTGTTGGTGTTGACGGTCTTCGGACTGATTACAGCATTGTTCTTTCCGCGGTTGTTTCAGGGAATGACGGAAACCATGATCGTCGAACGCTCGGTCGGCCTGCGAAACATAATCTCGCTCGTGCCGCTGCGTGCCTCGTCGAGCAATATAACGCAGACGGTCTATGCCGTGGGCGGCCTGGTGGCGTTCGCCAGTACCTTTGCGTTCTTCAGGCGCGCAGGCGCGCATGAGGATCTCATCAAGGCCGTGTTGGTCACCGCGACGGTGACATTGAGCTTCGCACTGGCCGATATCGTAACCTATTTCACGCGAACCGAATATCTGCTCGGCTTCGTCAGGACGGCAAACTACGCGCTGCTGACCGCCGCCGAAAAAGGCGGGCTGAAGAGGATTTCAGGGACTTTTCCGGAAGCATCGGCATTTGCTGGCTATACGCTGGTGCTGTTTGCCATCATCGCCAGCCTCTGGCTCGAAGGCGTCCGTGGCCGGGCAATCGGCCCTTTGACGTGGCTTTTGTTCATCGCATTGCTCTTTTCGACATCGGCTACGGGGCTTATCGGTCTTGCGATTATTGTTCCGATTCTTTTCTTGCGGTCCCTTTTTTGGTCGCCCGCCGACCGATCTCGCCAGCCGGCGCTCTTTATTGCCGGCTCGGTCGCGGCGGCCCCGCTCATCGTGTTTCTTGTCCTGGCGACGCTGCCGGGGTTTTCGGCAGGCGTTGCCGGCTTTTTCGACGAGATGCTGTTTTCCAAAGTCGACAGCCAGTCGGGACAAGAGCGTGCGGAATGGAACGCCGTTGCCTACAAGACGTTCCTCGACACGTTCGGTTTCGGTGCAGGACTGGGCAGTGCACGGGCCTCCAGCTTCGTGCTGGTGCTGCTGTCCAATATCGGAGTGCTCGGCGCGTTATTGTTCGCGCTGTTCATATGGTCCGTACTGTCGTTGAAGCCGGCTGTTGGATCGTCGCAGCCGAATGAATGCGGTGCGGCAATACGCGCCGCGAAAATGGGTATTCTGGCGGTTCTGGTCACGGCTTCCACATCCGGAACCGTCTACGATCTCGGGTTGATGATCTACATTCTCGCCGGCGCCACGACCGCCCTGACTGCGCCTGATCCGCGCCGCGCGAGGGCCTCTGCCTCCAATACCATGAGCTTACACGAGAGGCGGACATGAGCAGGATGCCCTTCAAGATCGTCGTCTTCAACGTCAAATACAGCGAGAACCTTGGCGACGGCATATTGGCTTTTTGCATCGAGCACGGCCTTTCGCAAACGGGCGGCGGTATCGAGGTGGAGACTGTCGATCTTGCCGGCCGTCGCGGGTTCGGCGGGGCAAGCAGCAGCCGGCGCCGGCATCTGCTCAAGCTGCTTCAAAGGTTGCCAAAGCCTGCGCGGCGGCTGGCTGTCGGGTTCGTCGTCCGGCGAGCGCTCCGCAGGCAGCGTGGGGAATGGGAACGCAAGATTGCCGCGGCGGATGCAGTCGTCATCGGGGGCGGCAATCTTTTCCAGGACGACGACCTGAATTTCCCGTTAAAGATCGGAGCAGTTCTGGATTGCGTTCGGCGCTTCGACCGCCCGCTTGCGATTTATGCCGTCGGCGTAAGCTCCGATTGGTCGGAGCCAGCCAGGCGACTGTTCGCCCGCATCGGCGGCGTGCGGCTGCTGCACGTCTCAGTGCGCGACAGGTTTGCTTACGAGAGCTGGCGCCGTCATTTTCCGGCCGGTCCAGTTCCGGACATCATCCCTGATCCCGGGCTCCTGATCGCCCAGATAGCCGATACGACGCGCGGACCGAGCGCGGGAAAGACGGTCGCCATCTGCATCACGGAACCGGTCGTACTTACGCGCCATGCCAGCCAGACAGGCCCGATACCGCTTGGGGATGCGGCTGGGTACCGCAAGCTCGTAAACGCGTTGATCGAGGACGGATTCAGCGTCATGCTGTTTTGCAACGGCGCCACGGAAGATCACATTTTCGCGAGGACGATCGTGAACGACGGCTCGATGGTCCGTCATCTTACCTCGGGCGTACTCCATCTTGCCGATCGGCCTGCGGATGTTGCGGAGTTGCTGCGGCTGCTGAATGCCGCGGATGCCATCGTTTCCCATCGCCTCCACGCCTGCATTGCCGCCTATTCCCTGCGTATTGCGCATGTCGGACTTGGGTGGGATAAAAAGGTCGAGGGCTTCTTCCGCTCCGTCGGGCGCGAAGCCTATTTTGTGGACGAAGAGCATGTGCTGGTGAGCGAAATTCCCGCCCTTGTAAAAGCCGCGCTCGCCCAAGGTATTGATCAGGAAAGATATAAGCTGACGATGGACTGTGCGGAAACGGGAATGCGGCGCTTGCGATTTGCGCTGCGGCCAGGCCTTATCAGCGAATATCCGATGTCGGAAGACGTGCGAGGCATTGCGGCTGCCCCTTGTTCAATCCCATATTGAAATACCAGATGTTCCCCAGGCTTGCCAATCGCCGCGCAGCGTTGTTTCCCGTCGCCTGCAAAAGATTCAATGTATGCGCGTAAAGTCCTGCGGCAGGCTGCAACACCGCACTCCCAAGCAACTTAAGCAATATGGAGTAAGCGACACGGCAAAAGACGCATGATATTGTGTATTTTCCAACCTTAAGATTATACTTTTGTTCAATCAAAGCGGATGTTCGCTTACGGGGTTTGGGGAATGGTAACACTGACCACCGCGGAATATGAGCTTTCGGCAAGTCGTCATCTCAAGCGTCGCGAATTTGCGGGGGGAGCGTACCGCGGTTACCAAGCTGGCGAAACGATCTTCGAGGTCGGAAATCGGCGGGCCCGCATCTTCTATCTGGTCAGCGGCTGGATAATATCCTGGAAGCTGCTTCCAAACGGCACACGCATGGTGTCCGATTTTTCGCTTCCCGGCGATATCGTCTGGACTGCTTCGGCGGAATTGTCGCGCGAGACGATGCAGGCGCTTTCCAACATCCGCATTTACGAACTGCCGGCGCTCGGCGATCGAAAGCCCGAGAACGCTTCGAACGACCTGCACCGCGCGCTGCTCCTGGAGATGGTGCGCCGTCAAGCCCGGCTGACCGAAAGGATGGCGAATATCGGGCGCCGCGATGCTCTTGCCCGGACCGCGCATCTTCTTCTGGAGCTGGCCGTTCGGCTGGGTGTCTTCCAGCACGAGTCGGCGGATGGTTTTGAATGTCCGCTGACACAGGCCGAAATCGGTGATGCCGTCGGTCTTTCGACCGTCCATATCAATCGCGTCCTGAAAGATATGCGGCTCAGCGGCCTGCTTGTATTCAAAAGTGGCGTCGTCGAATTCCTCGACAGGAAGAAACTCGAGGAACTGGTCGATTTCGACCCCAGCTACCTGGCGCCCCCGGCGGAGCGCCGGCTTTAAATTCCTGAAATACTTCGAGGTGTTTTGGGGGCTATTCGAAAGAAGAGCCGGCAGGCCTCTCTGTGGATAATTCTATAAAATATGAGGATTATTCACATATTCGTAGCTCTTTGTGGCTAAAGTGATTAGTGGCAATGTTACTGTGCCGTAAGAAATAAGTTTTAGATGTGATCTTTTATGAGTAGTGGTTAACATATGTTAATGCCGACATTTATAATTAATGCAAGTTTAATGTTGGGCGTTTGGATTTCATACGACTGTAAAAGTACTTTAGATCGAGCCCCAAAGTTTGATCTAATCGTATGATTTGCAAGTAAAGCGTATGTATTTCAAATTGGTCTCTAGTTTTGGCTGCCAATTTTGTTGAGAGTAGGAGTCGGCTATGAACGGGCAACAAATAACCAACGAAAATACTGGTATCGCAAGGACAACCCGCCTCATTTCCTTGAAGGCGAGGGATCCGGTACGGGGTCTGTCGTCGGCGAATTTCGTCGCGACGGAAGAGCATGCGGAGTATCTGCTGCTGATCGATTCGCGGGCGCTTGACCGGGAGTGCCTGTCACGCAGCCTTCGCGAGTATCAACCGGCCTTGAACATCATTTCCGCCAATTCGCTGGAGGACTGGCAGAACCAGCATATCCAGCACGATCCGGCCGTCATCCTTTTGATGATCGGCGCAAAGAAGATCACGGATGCCGATGTGGGCCAAGCAATCGCGAAATTGACCGAGAAGTTCAAATCCAGCCCTGTCGTCGTTGGGGCGGAAAGCGACGAACTTTCGCAAATCCTCAAAGCGCTGGAATACGGCGCCCGAGGCTACATACCCACCACTGTCAGTATTGGCGTTGCTGCAGAAGCGATCGGCCTGGCCCAGGCCGGGGGAATTTTCATTCCCGCAAGCAGCATTCTTGCTGCGAGGCACGTAATCAGTGCTGTCAGCAACGGCATGAACTGCACCGATGAACTCTTCACGCCGCGTGAAGCGGTCGTGGCAGAAGCCTTGCTGCGCGGCAAGGCCAACAAGATCATCGCGTATGAAATGAAGCTTTGCGAAAGTACGGTAAAGGTTCACATCCGCAACATCATGAAAAAGCTGAATGCCACCAACCGCACGGAGGTCGCCTACAAGATCAGGGATTTCATGCATTGATCATGTGTGGTTGCTGCTGAACTCCCCGAATTTGCTGTGAAGGCTTCGCATGCTTTCGCGGGCAAGGCCGTCTCGAGTGCCACGTAGGTAAGGGGTGGAATGCGCGGTTCGCCCCGAAGGCGCCGAGTTTTGATGCTTGATGGCTGAGAAGGAAGAGGATCTGGGCGGCGCCCCTACAAGCGGGGACGCTGTTATTCTGTATAAGACTGAAGACTGCTCGATATTCTTGGGGCCGAGAAAGCCGGGCTCGCTTCAGCAATGAAGCGAGCCCTTCCGCAAGGAGCTTTTCGCGGTCATTAGCCCGCGAGTATTAGCTGCCGCATTTGGAATTGGTTCTACTCGGTACTGCCCCCGATCCCGACGCAAGGATGCCATACTACAGCGCGAAATCAACTAATCCCTTTGGGTGATAGCCGGGCGGGCCGGCTTCTGTCTTCTTACGGTACAGGAAGCGCGTTTGCGCGATCGTCATAGAGCGTATCGGGCGTAGGGCCGGCTCATCCTTTTGTAGAAATGTTCAACACCGGGAATTCGTGGTCTGATGCTTAAGAGCGGTATCATCCTTGCGAGACCGTCTCGCTACTCCTCCGATGAAGGAGAAGGACTCGTCAATAGGCAGGACGGGTCCTTTTTCCTTGGCCGCGCACGGTCGCGCCACATTTCTTTTCATCGTGCTTCGGCTTTATCAGCTCTTTGTGGGGCCTTTTGCCACTGTTGCGGAGACAGAGTTGACCTTGCCGCCCGGGGCATAGCCGCCGCCGATGGCGACGTTGAGGGAGACGTAGTCCCTGGCCATCTGCTGCACGGCGGCTGCCAGGCTCGCCTGGGCCAGCGACACCTGGC
>NZ_JABEPH010000153.1:0-13043 GCF_013004495.1 Rhizobium sp. SEMIA 4085 | reverse complement strand
AGGTAAGGGTGTGCAGCCTTTTTTGCTGTCTTAAGATCGACCTCTATCAGACCGTGCCCGAAAGCGACCGCCTTCGACAACAGCCTGAAATGCGGACCATATTGCAGGCCGAAGCGCTCAGCTGTCTCATATGTCTTTTCGGCCGTCAGAACCGATTTGACTTCGCCGGCGACGGGGGCTGCGCGCTCGTCGGCCACGGCATCGATCGTCTTGCGCACCCGGGCTACGGCATGAACGGTCCAGTCGTCATTGCTCAGCCGTTCACGCGAGCGGATTTCGATGTTGCCGGTTTCGGGAGAAAGGACCGTCGAAAGTTCGGCGATACGATCTTGCCGCAATTCCAGTGGCCGCACGATCTCCAGATTTCCGAGTTCGACCTCGTCCGTATCATAATATTGCTGTGCAGCCGTTACGGCGATCTCGATGAAGCCGCTGCCAGGCATGATCGCCTTTGAATCCACGACATGCTCTGCAAGGTCTGGCAGCAGGTTGGCGTCAACATGGTTCTTCCAGCTCGATGCGTTCGGATCGGTTCGCCAGCCGAGCAGCGTATAAGGCACACGCTGATCGCGGCCGAAGATGTCGATCTCGTCGCTCGTCGGGTGCGGACGCAATTCGACTTTCTCGAACGGCAGCGGAGGAAGTTGAATGAAGGCGTTGCGACCGGCGGCGTTGCGTGAACGAAGCGGCGATACGCCATGAGCCACGGCACGCGCGAAGGACTGCGCGACCGGATCGCGCCCGGTTCCGCTTTCACGCGCAAGCGTCGGGATTACGGCCGCTTGATGCGAGATGTTCTTGGCGATGTCCGTCACATAGTTCGAAAGAATCGGGCGCGGCGAGATTTCGATGAAAAGGTTGCAACCCATTTCCATCGCGGCTTCACAAGCGTCCTTGAACAGCACCGGATCACGCACGTTGCGCCACCAATAAGCCGTGTCCAGCGTCTGCCCATCAGCGTGGCGGCCCGTGACGGTGGAAATGAATATGCCGGTGCCGGCATCTGGCTCGAGATCCGGCAGATCGTCGAAGAATGCATCCTTCGCCCGATCGATGATCGGATGATGGAACGGATAGTTAATATCGAGCACATGCGCCACGATCTGCGCCTTGCGGGCGGCGTCGCGGAAGGCCTGAACCTCTTCTGATGGGCCGGAAATCGTCACTGAATTCGGCGCGTTGATGGCTGCAATGCAGATATTGTCGAAGCCATTCGCATGTGCGAAAGCAAGCGCGGCATCCGCGGTCATGACGACGGCTGCCATCTTGCCTTCGCCGGCGAGCAGGTCCTGATGCTGCGAGCGTTTGGCAACGATCGCCACAGCTTCCGCGGCCGTCAGCACCTTGGCCGCGTAGGCAGCGGCAATTTCGCCGACTGAGTGACCAAGAACCGCATCGGGTCGCAGGCCCTGCGCCGAAAGACAGTCGGTCAACGCTGCCTGCACCGCAAACAGCATCGGCTGAGCAATCTTGGTGTCCGCGAGCCGCTCCGGCAGATCCTTGGAAAAGAGCAGATCGGTCAGCTTTTCGCCGAGATAATATTCAAAGAGCGCGCTGAAGGACTGGAAGCATTGGCGGAAGTGCGCGTTTTCGCGATACGCGTCCACCCCCATGCCCGGCCATTGCGAGCCGTTTCCAGCAAAGACAAATGCAACCCGCACGCCTTGACCAGGAACCTCACCATGCTCGCCAGCCGTCGGCTCGCCTGCCAGATGAGCGCTGATTGCCGCCAACACTCCGTCGCTGTCCTTCGCTTTGACAGCAAAACGGTGGCGCATTGCCTCACGGTTCGCCACCGCCGAAGCGACAAGCTGGCGCGCCTCTCTGGTTTCGGCCTGCTCCAGACGCTGCTTATAGTCATCAAGCAGGCCCTCAAGCGCCGTGGCGCTATGGGCGCTTGCCATGAAGATGACCCGATCACCCTTTGCTTGCGGCTCAGGCGGTGCGACAGGATCCGGATCGCTGATCACGACATGGGCGTTCGTGCCGCCAAAGCCGAATGAGTTTACGCCTGCAAAGCGCGGGGTTTTGGCAGGCATCAGCTCGATCGGAGAGGTGTTGACGCGAACGTTCAGATCCTCGAAATCGATGTCTTCGTTGGTCCGCTCGATATGAAGTGTTGCCGGCAGGAAATTGTTTTCAAGAGCAATGACTGCCTTTAGGAGACCGAAGAGGCCGGAGGCTGGTTCGGTATGACCGATATTCGATTTGATGGAGCCGATCGGAACTGGCGCCCGGCGGTTCTTGCCGATGACGCTGCCGATGGCCCAGACTTCAGCGGGGTCGCCGACGCGCGTGCCGGTACCATGGCCTTCGATGAAGGCGATGCGATTCACATCGATATTGGCGCCTTCGTAAACCGACTTGAGGAGGGCAGCCTGCGCCTCCCGCGACGGCAGGGAAATGCCATTGGTACGGCCTGAAGAATTGACGCCGGTTGCATGAAGACGGGCGTAGCTGCGGTCCCTTTCGCGCAGAGCCTTGTCTGTGCGGCGAAGCACCAGCACGACGCCCCCTTCGGCGCGCACATAGCCATGACCGTTCGTGTCATAGGCTCGGCACAGGCCTTCGGGTGACAGCATACGCGCTTGCGCAAAGCCGACAAAGGAAAGCGGATGAGCCAAAAGATTGATCCCGCCCACGATTGCCGTATCGATGTCCCCGCGATCAAGCGCGCGGACGGCCTGGACGAGCGCCACCAGCGACGACGAACAGGCCGTGCCGATCGTCATGCTTGGGCCGCGCAGCCCAAAGATATGCGAGATACGGTTCGAAACGATCGAAAGCGTGTTGCCCGTCATGAAATAGGGGCTGCCGGTCGCCGGATCCTCGACGGCCAGGTTGCCGTTATCGAGGCTAGATGCACCGACATAGACGCCCACCTGCTCGCCACTTAAGGAAGCAGCAGGAAGATTGGCGTCCTCAAGCGCACGCCAGACAAGGCTCAGCAAAATCCGCTGCTGCGGATCCATCTGCATCGCTTCGCGCTGGGAAAGGCCGAAAACAGCCGGATCGAAATGATAGACGTCCGATAGAACGCCGGCGGCGAACGTGTAGGTCTTGCCCTGGATGCCTTGATGCGGGTGCCAGTAGCGGGCGAGCTGCCAGCGCTCAGCCGGGATTTCGCTGACGGTGCACTTCCCGTCCTCGAGGATTTGCCGCAGTTCATCCACTGAAGAAGCGCCTGGAGCAACGCTTGCGCGCCCAATAATCTCAATCGTCATGTTCACCCGGTGTCGTTATGGCAGTAGTCGGCAGAGGGCGGATATCAATGCCAGCTAAAGTTCACATCATAAAAGATACGGCTTGTCACCCGAAAAAATCGCATCTGTGGTTGTATTCCCATAACTTTCAATAACAACCGTAACCGATTGTAAACAAAGGAAGGAGCGCCATCATTTCCTGATGGAGCCCCTTCCAAAAGAATAGCTACAATCAGCAACTAGATCTAATTGTTCATGTTGTTGTAAATTCCAGCGCTCTGCGCGGCAATGCCGACCGGTTGCCCGACAATTCCGAGGAACATACGAATGTCGACGGCAGGATGGCGCGAGATGTAGATAACATCGCGATTCTTGACCGGGAACGTCTGTCCGACAATCAAGCTATCCGGATGACTCATGTCGAAACGATAGACAATCGGATAGCGGCCAACGCTGTCCGGCGCCAATCCCTTGTTCAGGAGCTCATGGAACCGCTTGGTGCCAAGCAGGCTCATGACGACATCAGGCTCTTCGTAGCGGAACAGGAAGTAGCCTTTTGCGTCAGTCGCCAGATCGTTGCCGCCTCGACCAAGTGCGACCGCCTCAAGCAGATTGAGATCGTTCGCACCGAAATTGATACGTGCGTTCAGATTGGCGGAGCCAAGGATTGTAAACGTCCGCGGGTCCTTCGACACGAAAATCCGGTCGCCGGGCTGGACGTAAATGTCTTCCGAGGGATTTTCGATGATCGACTTCAGAAGCGCCGTTCCGGTTTTCTTGCCGCGGACGAGCGTGACATAGGCCTCGTACGGCTGTGCCTGCGACCCCCCTGCCTTGGCAAGCACCTCGGTGATCTTTTCGCTGACGAGGCTCAGCGGCACCTGGGACGGCTTGCCGACCTCACCAGAAACCGTGACATTTCGGGATGCGGTGCTCACGCTCGTCACAATGACGTCCGGCTCGACGGCCTTGTTCGCCAGTGACGCAAGAATTGCCTTACGGGCTTCTTCAAGAGTCTTTCCCTCAAACTGGACCGATCCTGCATAGGGAATTGCGGCCATACCATCCGGCTGCACTACAATATCGAGGTTCGTCTGCTTCGATTCCGTCGTCGAGAAGAGCCCGTCGCTGCCGGCTTCGAAGATTGTTACCTTCAGGTGATCCCCGACGCCGATCACCACGCGACCCACGCCACCGCCAATACCGAAACGGCGATTGAGAGCTGTCGCCACATAATTAGAGACGAGAGTGGCAGAACGGCTGTCCACGTCGACGATGTCAAATACGGCAGCATTCCGGCGGCCGACTTCTGCAGCGGATCGCCCAGCATCCTTGTTAATTGTATCGGCAAGTGGCCCCTGCGCAGGCAACCCCTGGCACCCCGCCAAGGCAAGGCAGATCAACACAATACTCGATCGAACCAATTGATTTCCCTCGATATCGGCGATGACATTCTTCCTGCCTGTCACAACCGACCTATTTGCAAAAGATTCTAATTGGCACCTGCAAAGCACACTGAACGTCTCACAACAAGCCAATTGGCGGACCGATCCCTAAAAAAATCACAGCTGCGTTATCAATGCCATAGTGCAGTAAGGGCTCTACAATGGTCCCGCAAGCGCCCCAGCAAACTATCTACAATTTGAGTTAAAGGCGCTTAAACAGCGGCGACACGTTTGTCAGATTTATCGATCCGCGATACCGACATCGACACCACGCGACTTCTGCACGCTGGAACTCTACGTGTTCGGCGTTACGAGTTTGGCGGGCTCAGAACTCCCGCGAAGTCCCTCTTGGGAGGGAATATCATCTTCCCGATTGCGCGGTAAGTCGGATTCTTAAGGCTCAGAAAGTATCCAACTGGATCTTTGTCATATTTTTTTATGTCTTTGGAGTTGCCCAGCAATTGAATGAAAGGACGAACAACTGGTACCAATCGCCGACGCAAGGGGCTGATTTCGCTTTTCCTGCCGCGGGCCATGGCGTCCATTATTGCCGCGCGGCCACCGTATGAATAAAATAGTGGGGCATCGAGTGAAACACCTCCAGGCTGCTCCCCAAAATGGATCGGTTCATTAGTTAGCCCACGAATTTCCGAGAAGACTGTCCTTCGAGATAGTCTGCGTAAAGATCCGTCCGCCTTTGTCTTTTCGATATATTCCGTCGCTCCGAACGAATAGAAGTCATTGACGAGGTACTTGACGAAACGCAAACGTGTCTCGGCGTCACTGCTCAGTTCCTGTTGCGCGAGTTGGATCAAGTGGCCGCACGACGTTGCTGTATGTGTGAAACCCTCATGGTCATAGAATGCTCTGCCGCAGCAGATTACTGGCTTACCCAGAGTAGCGGCGATCAATCCTGTGCCGGAATTGATGACAACGACCTTATCTGAAAGATCAATGAGATCGCGTATATGAGCGTCATCTGGCGCAAAGATGATGTTTTCGATCTCGGGCCGTTCGGTTTCAAGAGGATGCTTCTTCGCGACGACGACATACCTGCGTGAATCAACGGCACTTGCCATCGCTGCAACCCAAGAATTGAAACCTGCGGCGCTTTCGCATTGGCCAGAGAAGTAGATGGTGGCCGTATCCGAGGGCCGCTGCAGAGCGACAAAGATCACCTTCCTGTCGCCCAGTTGAAGGGATTGGCGCAAGTGATCAGCTCCCACGGACGCACCGTTTTTCTCGAGCGTTTCCTCGTTGAGGCGCAAACGGTCGATCCATTCAAGAGTGCGTTCACGGTCATCGTCACTTAATGGTGTGTCCCAGTACTGACGCGAGTAGGATTCGCTTTCGCCTAGAAAGCCTCTGGTGTCGAAAAACCAACTATTGTTGTAAGCGCCGCGATCATAGGCGATATATCGGATGCTGGCGTCCTTTAAGGCGCGATAAAGCGATAGGCGATGTTCATTTCCGTAGGGATTAAGAAAGAATACGCGGGTGAATCCTTCGTGGCTGACGAAGTCGACCAAAGCGTCCGCATTCGCAAAATTCTCTTCTGGGATGCAGCTATAGCGGCCGAAGGCTGGAAATGCGTGTCTGAGCGATAACGCGGGAGATGTGCGCGGTTTCACGAGGACCAGAGTGTATTCGTTGGATGTCAGATCCTCGAGGGGTTGGATTACCGTCGCGCCTCTGTCGTAGTCATGCATGGCCTTTGAAACGCGCATCTGGTTGTTTGTTCCAACATACCCTACATCCTTCCGTCTCGGATGCCATAAATGGGAAATAACGGTTCCTCGCTGGAACACGTCGATGCCATACAGTGCGTAATAGGCTCTGAACCCTTCGTAGTTCAGGATCGAGTTGTTTTTGGTGTTCTTGTAGTACTCGCGCGTTCGAGGACCGCGGTTGAAATATGAAGTCAGCCTGTGCATCAGTTCGAAGTCTTCAGCGCCGTGTCCGGTGAAGCTTCGATCGTGTCCGCCGACCGCCAGCAAATGGAGGCGGTTCGCTACGATCGCTGAAATTGCAAAGGTGTGGTGCTCATAGACTGCCTTGTCGTTGCGCATGATACCATCGTGTACTTGCATATCGGCAAACTCGCCGTCTCCCGACTCATGCAGTGAAAGGTATCGCTGCGTGAAGTCTTCAGTCAGGTATGCGCCTGGCAGCGCGAAGAATGCGTATGCGTTGTCGAACATCCCGCGCAACCTGGCCTCGGCGATAACGCGGTTGTATCCCTGGGGTGATAGGAGGAAATCAATATCGTGGTAGATCACAAGTGGCGTCGTCGCATGCTGCGTGCCTATGTCGCGCGCATGTCCGATGCTGAACGGCTCCCGTCCGGTTTCCACTCGGATGAGTCTCGCATTCGTCCGGGCGGCCACATCGGCAAGTTCGGCCTTTCGCTCGTCAGGCGTGCCGTAGTCTACGATCAGGACTTCGTAAGACTCCGGCAAAGTTGCAATGATTCGAAGAATGCGCTCAGGCTCATCGTAGAGCTTATCCTTGGATAATCGGACAGGAATTATTGCCGTAATAAGGCGGTGTTGAAAAATACTCATCTGAGCTTCCCCGGACGCAATCAGGTCGATATGATCTCCTGAGTTACCAAAGGGGGATTGTAATGGGAAGTGCAGAAGTTGTGTCGAGGCCGGAATATGTTGAGCATTTGGGTATAAAAATATCTGTGCCCGAAGCGACGGTTTCCGACACTGTTTTGAAATTCATGAAAGAAGGCCGATATGAATCTCGCGAGGGTAAAATCCTCAACCAGATCATTGAGGACGGAGAGCGCATTCTGGAATTGGGTGGCGGGATTGGCTTCATCTCAGCTATCGCTGGGAAGAATCCGAAGACGGCTGCCGTGCGCACGTATGAGGCGAATCCAAACCTTGCAAGTGTCATCGCGACCACCCACCAACTGAACTCAGTCAAGAATGTCGACGTGAAAACTGGCGTCTTGGTCCGTGAGGCTCGGCAATCAATCATCCCGTTTTATCTTCGAAAAGATTTCTGGGGGTCGTCCCTTGCCAAAAGGGAAGGCGAGACGAATGCCAAAGAGGTCATGGTCCCGGTCTACGAACTTTCGTGGGTTCTAGGAGAGTTCCGCCCGACTATGATCGTATGCGATATCGAAGGCGGTGAGGCTGACCTGTTCGACGGCCGGTCCCTGCCTGGGGTTAAGAAGGTCCTGATCGAGTTGCATCAGCCAATGATTGGACCGAAGGGTATGAAAGCTATCTTCGACGGATTCTCACAATCGGGTTTCTACTATGATCAGGACTTTTCCGCAGGTGGCGTCGTTCTGTTCAGGCGGCTTGAGCCCTAAACGCCAGTGGTTGTACGAGCAAGTTCAACGGCGCCCCTGAATCTCAAGCCGTTCCCAATCGTCGTAGGTTGGGTGCGGTGGTGGGTATCGATTTTGAAGCACCGAAGGCAGGCGGGATGCCGTTTTGCCATCTTTAGGATTGTAGAAAGTAGTACTGCTCGGTGCGGTGGCGTGGACTGTGTTCCCACGTCACACCAGGTTTGACGACCCTTGCCGGGTTCCCCACCGCGACGCAATTGCTTGGAATTGGTTTGGTGACGACGCTCCTCGCGCCAACAACCGTCGCGTTTCCGACTTCTGCGCCCTTAAGTAGAAGAACGTCATCAGCAATCCACACATGGCTTCCTATCGCGATCGATTGTGACGGATTTAATCGCTGCCGCGAAACGGCATCATAGATTGGATGCCCGTCTGTCGTTCGGATGCTGATGTTGGAGCCGAGGAGGCAATCATCACCAATCTCGATGGAGGTGCTTTCAACCGCCCTCATGCTGACATTCGATGTTACGTTCAAAGAATTGCCGATACTAATGAAGCTTTCGTATCCGATGATAATTGAGCCGCTAATACGGCAGTTGTTACCGATCGTAAGTCGGGAATTTCGCCCCAGAATAATATCGCATTTCGCAAGGGTAACACCTTCTCCAATGTGCACGGACGAACCAAACTCATTAAAGACTATTTTGCCGCCTCTCAGGACCGACGTGGAAGCTGCATCAACAATGTTGTTGTTCTCGTCTGCATAAGCGGCGAGTTCAACAAGTTCGACTGGCATAACAGATTCTCCGTACGGCGCATTATGCGAGCAATGCAGAGGCAATGAACGGCTGTCAAGACTTTGATAATAGGATCTTGAAAGCGCTCGGCGGACGCAGTTTCGTACGCATCCGAGGAGGGCCGCCTTGCTGAGAAGTGAGGCGAACTGGATGTTCTGTCTATATGGACGTCAATATAGACAGTGTGAGAACCGTGGATTTAACGATAGAGAAGCGGCCGCAAGTTAGCCGTATGGAGATTGTCGATAGCGGGCGGCGTCGCCGTTTCAGCAACGAGGCCAAACTTGCGATCGTGGCGGAGAGTTATTCTGCCCCGCGTCTGGTCACGGCAACAGCACGTCGCCATGGGATCACACGCTTTCAGTTGAACGACTGGCGTAAAGCAGCTCGCGAGGGACGGCTCGGCAATGGCCGGGGGAGTGAAGGGTTTATTCCTGCAGTGTTGGTCCCGGAGCCAGGCATGCCGGTCGTTGCGCCGACCAATTCTTCGACGGCACAAAGTGGGCTTATGGAGGTTGTCAGCGCCAATGGTCGCCGTGTGATCGTGGGACGCGATGTCGACGTTGAAGCGCTGCTTCGGATCCTGCGGGACTGGAGGCGCTGCGGTGAATCCGTTTCCGATGGGAACAGGGGTCAAGGTCTGGCTTTCGACGGGGTATACGGACATGCGCTGTGGCTTTCCCTCTCTGGCGCTTCGGGTGCAGGAGGTTCTGAAGCATGATCCGTTGTCAGGGCATCTCTTCGTCTTCAGGGGCCGCAGATCGGATATTTTGAAGATCATTTGGCATGATGGTCTGGGCGCCTGCCTTTTTACCCGGCGGCTGGAGAAGGGCCGGTTTATCTGGCCGAATATGGAGGGCGGCGCGGTAGCGATCTCACCGGCACAATTGTCTTATTTGTTGTCCGGGATCGACTGGCGCAATCCGCAGGAAACCTGGCGTCCGACACGGGTCGGATAGCATTATTGCATTGAAAATATTGAGTGAATCTGATCGGATGGCTTCATGACTTCGAAGCCTGTGGATCTTCCTGCGGACCTTGCGAGCGCCTATCTGGCGCTGCTTTCCGAGCGTGAGATGTTACAGGCTGAACGTGATGTCGTTGTTGCCGAGCGCGATACCGTCGTCGCCGAGCGGGACATTGCGGTGGCGCAAGCCAATGCGCAGGCCATGCTGTCGGACAGTGAGGCCTTGATTGCCAGTCTGGAGCTGGCGATCGAAAAGCTGAAGCGCGAACTGCGCGGCCGGCGATCCGAGCGCACGGCGCGCCTGATCGACCAGATGGAATTGCAGCTCGAAGAACTGGTGATGGCGGCGACGGAGGATGAAGCCGCAGCGCAGGCGGCTGCCGCCAAGACCTCGAGCGTACGTTCGTTCACGCGCAAACGGCCGGTACGAAAGCCGTGGCCGGAGGATATCGAGCGCGAGCGCGTGGTGATCGATCCCCCAGTCACCTGTGCATGCTGCGGCGGGGCGCGCCTGTCGAAACTGGGCGAGGACGTCCCGGAGACGCTCGAGGAGGTTCCGCGTCGGTTCAAAGTGATCGAGACGGTGCGGGAGAAATTTACCTGCCGTGACTGCGAGGCGATCAGCCAGCCGCCGGCGCCGTTCCATGCCACGCCGCGCGGCTTCATCGGTCCTCATCTGCTGGCGACGATCCTCTTTGACAAGTTTGGAATGCATAGCCCTCTCAACCGCCAGAGCACCCGGTTCAAATGCGAGGGCATCGAGCTTTCGACCTCGACGCTGGCCGACCAGGTCGGGTATGGAACGGCCGCGCTCCTGCCGATCTTTGATCTGATCGAGGCGCATGTCTTCGCGGCCGAGCGCCTTTTTGGCGACGACACCACCATTCCCATTCAGGCCAAAGACAAATGCACGACCGGGCGAATATGGACCTACGTGTGCGATGACCGGCCCTACGGCGGAGCGGCAGCGCCGGCGGCCATATACTATGCGTCGAGCGACCGCCGCGGCGAGCATCCGCAGAAGCACCTGGCCGGGTATGGCGGCATTCTGCAGAGTGATTGTTACAATGGCTTCGAGCCGCTCAGTGTCGCGGAAAAGAAGGTGGTGCCGATCACCTTCGCCTTTTGTCATGCGCATGCGCGGCGCAAATTCTTTGAACTGGCCGACATCCAGAAAAATGCCCGCGACCGCAAACGCAAAGGCAAGCCGATCTCGCCGATCGCATTGGAGGCCGTCCAACGGTACGATGCGTTGTTTGAGATCGAGCGCCAGATCAATGGATTGAGCGCCGAAGAACGACTGGCCGCGCGGCAGGAAAAGAGCAAGCCGCTGTTCGATGACATGCACGAGTGGCTGAAACGGGAGCGCGCCACGCTCAGCAAATCGTCCGAGGTGATCGAGCCGATCGATTACATGCTGAAGCGATGGGATGGTTTTGCCCGTTTCCTGGAAGATGGCCGGATTTGTCTCACGAACAATGCCGCCGAGCGCGCTCTGAGAGGTATTGCGAGACGTGTTTCATTATGCACCCCTTCGTTAAGTGTATGTAAACATTGGAAGCGTGTCCGCGTCCACATCGCGCAACGGGCGACCTTTCCGGGCAATCGCCGCTTTGACCGGCTCGGACGTCAAATCGGCGGCCCGGATTTGATAGGGCGCTCGCGGAACAACCTGGACCGCAGGAAGAACGCCTGTGGAAACAAGGCGTCGTACCAGATAGCTTGAGACGCCCAACGCTTTGGCGACCTCTGCTTGCGTGAGCCATTCGCCATTTTTATCGGCTGAACGGTAGGCATCGATGCCACGCACGTAACGAACAGAACGGACCCGATGGGCTGTCCATGTCTTTCCCTGGCCGGTGGGAAAGCCCATTCGGTTGAGTGTGGCGGCGATATGCTCGTCTGACCAGCGGCCAGCCATGCCGCGTATGACTTCCAGTGCATCTTCGGCTGTCGCGCTGCCGTGTTCGCCAGACTGTGGCTTACGAACACGCGCAACTCCGAATGCTGACCACCTTTCCAATGAATGGTGAGGACAACGTGCGCGCATGGTTACATCGGGAGCATTCCAGGCTGCCGACAGGTTCTCTGCGAGGTTGGAAAAGGCATTGGGATCAACGACGTGGCGCCGATCGTGCCGCCATCATGCTCTCCGTCATCACGACTTGCCGTCTCAACGACGTCGATCCAAAGGCGTGGCTCGCCGATGTGTTTGCCCGCATCGCCGATCTTCCTGTCTCCCGCCTGCACGAACTGCTGCCTTGGCAATGGAAGACACACAAAGGGACGGCTATTGCGGCGGCCGCGTAAACAGCTCCCGGAACAACGCTTCCGAACGCTCCAAGCCTTCATCGGTCAGGATCAATGACTTCGACTTGTTGACTGGGTCGCCGATCATGCCCTTCTTGTGAAGCCGATCCGTCGTTGCCCAGTCGAAACCCTTCCAGGCACAACGCTCGTTATGCAGCGTCAGCCATAACAGCGCCAAAACGGCATCGTCGACCTTGTCCTCATCGATCTCCATGAACCGACATTACCACGCGCGGCACCCAAAATCCCGCGGCCCTGCTCGGATGGATACGCAGTTTCTCGCTGCGACGATGTATCGCCGCTTCAGTTGTGGTGTATGGCGGCGTGCCACGTTAAGACGACAGAAATTCACCGGAGAGCTAGGGAATGGAATGGTAGGCATACGCTGCGAGAGTCATGATAACAGTGATCGGCGCTTTAGGCGTACTTTCCGCGTTGTCGCTTTGGGCGGTAATCCATTACAGTATCTAACCGAGCGATTTCGGATTTCACTAATACTCGCCCGTCACGTCCTCTTTCCCAAGATCAGAGAAATACACATGTAGGCAAACCGGCGAACAAATCCACACATACTTCTAAGCACTGAGGGCCGGGCCGTAATCGTTTGCACGCCCGGTTTGCGGACCTGCACTACTCCTCCGTTGCTGGAGTGATTGCATGACTTGGGTTGAACGCGGAGATTTCCGAATTCGGTGAGACGTAAGCCGCTCTCATTTTCCCCAACAACTCGATTGCCCGTTCGATGTCGATATATTCTTTGGCAACCGGATCAAAATATTTTGGGTAGAGAACGTAGGCACCGGCAAAGAGTTGCTCGACCGTCAGTTTCCGTTTCCTTCTGTCCGTCGGTTGGCGATCGTCAGTCAATCCCCATCCCGAATAAAAGGGGCATCCTAGCGTAGTGACCTTGAGTCCTCGCAAGAGAGCTTCAAAGCCCGCAAGTGATGTGATTGTGTAAACGTGGTCAATGGTCCGAAAGCTGCTGGCGAGGCTTATATCCTGTTCTAAAAC
>NZ_JABEPH010000152.1:0-13046 GCF_013004495.1 Rhizobium sp. SEMIA 4085 | reverse complement strand
CGTTGGGCCGTTTGCGGGTCCGTCCGCGCTGCAAGGCAAGAACTTCAAGGCCGGGATCGACGCCTATATGGCAACGAATGGCGCCACGATCGGCGACAATACCGTCGAAATCATCTATCGCGACTTGCCGGCCGCCGATCCGGCCAAGTCCAAGGCGCTTGCCCAGGAACTCGTCGTCAAGGAGAAAGTCCAGTATCTGGCCGGGTTCTATTTCACGCCTGACGCAATGGCCGTCACGCCCATCCTGAAACAGGCCAATACGCCGCTCGTGATCATGAACGCCGCAACCTCTGCGATCGTCACCAAAAGCCCTCTGGTCGTTCGTACATCCTTCACCCTTTGGCAAACTGCCATGCCAATGGCCAAGGTCGCGTTCGACAAAGGCATTAAGAAGGTCATCTCGGTTGTCAGCGACTACGGTCCGGGGGTCGATGCTGAAAACGCCTTCAAGGCAGGCTTCGAAAAGCAAGGCGGGGAAATCGTCGAAGCGATCCGTATGCCACTCGCCACCAACGATTTCAGCCCAATCATGCAGCGCATCAAGGATTCGGGTGCTGAGGGCGTCTTTGCATTCCTGCCGTCTGGTCCGCCGACGCTTGGCTTCGTGAAGTCCTATAGCGAGAATGGCCTGAAAGCCGCCGGCATACAACTCTTTGCGACCGGCGACCTGACGCAGGAATCCGACCTTCCGGCGCTCGGCGAGGCCGCTCTCGGCATATTGACGACATACCACTACGCGGTTTCGCATGACTCGCCCGAAAACAAGGCCTTCGTTGCAGCCGCCGGCAAGGCACTCGGCAATCCGGCCGAACTTACTTTCCCAGCCGTCGGGGCCTATGACGGCATGCACGTCATTTACAAGATGATCGAGGCAACTGGCGGCAAGCAGGATGCTGAAAAAGCTGTCGAAGCGGTAAAGGGCCTTTCCTGGATGAGCCCGCGCGGCCCCGTTTCCATCGATCCCGAAAGCCGCCACATCACAGAAAACATCTATCTGCGCGAAGTCGCCAAGGATGCGGACGGCAAATACATCAACAAGGAAATCCAGACATTTGAAAAGCAGGGGGATCCAGGTCTGGCGGCGACAAAGTAAGGAGTAAGGCTTGCTTAAAAGGCGATCGCTCGGACCAC
Organism: Rhizobium sp. SEMIA 4085; assembly: GCF_013004495.1. NCBI lineage: Bacteria > Pseudomonadati > Pseudomonadota > Alphaproteobacteria > Hyphomicrobiales > Rhizobiaceae > Rhizobium > Rhizobium sp. SEMIA 4085. The sequence continues at coordinate 11,915 of NZ_JABEPH010000152.1, read as the reverse complement.
CCATCAGCCCATCCCCGTTGTCGGCGAAAGGGCATATGGCGCAAACCGCAAGTCTTCTCTCCCGGCAAGGGAGAAGGTTCCGGCAGGTGATGGGGCGGGACGTCGCCCTCAACGACGCAGAGCGGGCTCCAGCACCTGCTGAGATAAGGAACACACGAGCCTCATGCAGACTGTCTTCAGCATTGCCGTCGACGCGCTTGCCTATGGCATGGTGCTGTTCGTGATCTCGATCGGCCTTTCGGTCACCATGGGCCTGATGCGGGTCGTCAACCTTGCCCACGGTGCCTTCGCCATGATCGGCGGGTACATTGCCTCCTATGCAGCGCGCGATCTTGGCCTTGGCTACGGCGTCGCAGTTCTTGTCGCCGTCACTGGAACCATCGTCATCGCCATTCCGGTCGAACGTTTCCTCTACCGGCGCATCTACGGCGCGCCGGAACTGACCCCGGGTCTGATGACGATCGGCATCACCTTCTGCATCATCGGCATAGCCAACTACGTCATGGGGCCGACGCTGAAAACCATCCCATTGCCAGACGGCCTGCGGGGCTCCGCCGATCTAGGCTTCCGCACCATTCCGGTGCATCGGCTTTTTGCCATCTTCTGCGGCTTCGCGGTCGCCGGCGCCCTTTGGTACACGATCGAAAAGACCAGTTTCGGCGTAAAACTGCGCGCATCCGTCGATAATGCCGCCATGGCCGCCGCCCTTGGGGTGCGCACGGAGATCATTTATGCACTGAGCTTCGCAGGCGCCGTCGGCCTGGCCGCCTTTGGCGGCGTGGTCGGCGCGGAGCTCTTGCCGGTCGAGCCCTATTATGCGCTGCGCTACATGGTGACTTTCCTCGTCGTTGTCTCGGTCGGCGGCGCAGGCTCGATTCCCGGCGCACTGATCGCCTGCCTGGTTCTTGGCGGCATCGACACCACGGGCCGCTATCTGATGCCGGAATACGGGGAATTCTTCTTCTATCTCGCCGTCATTGCAATCATCTGCGTTTTTCCGCGCGGCTTTGCCGGAAGGGTGAAGTAGGATGACGCTCGCCATGAACACGCAAACTACGACAGCAGTATCCATTCGGCGCAATCGCTTTTTCGTGCGCGATACAGCCGGCATTGCCGCAATCGTCGCGCTCGCCAGCATCGGCTATTTACTCTTTCCGGATAACCTTGCGCTGCTGACGCGCGTCATCGCAATCGCATTGCTCGTTCTCTCGCTTGATCTCGTCACCGGATATTGCGGCGTGGCGACGCTCGGCCATGCAGCACTCTTCGGCTCCGGCGCCTATGCAGCGGGCATCGTCTCGGCCCATTACGGCATCACCGATCCTCTTTTGATGACGCTTGCCGGTATCACCGGTGGCGCTGCGGCTGGCCTCGTCTGCGGCATCGTCATCCTGCGTGCCCACGGACTGCCGCAGCTTGTCCTTTCGATCGCGCTCATCAACCTCTTCCACGAATTCGCCAACAAGGCATCATCCTGGACCGGCGGCAGCGATGGCTTGTCCGGCATCTCGGCCGATCCAATCTTCGGCACCTTCGAGTTCGACCTTTACGGCCATACCGCCTATGTTTTCGGGGTGATCCTGCTGCTTGTCGTCTTCATTCTTCTGCGCCTTGTCGTGCGTTCGCCCTTTGGCATGCTCTGCCGCGGGATCAAGGAAGATGCCTTGCGCATCCGAGCCATGGGCGCCTCGCCGAAAGCGGCGCTGATGAAGATGTATGTGATTTCAGGCGCCGTCGCCGGTGTCGGTGGAGCCCTCAATGCCATCTCCACACAGGTGGTCGGCCTCGACAGCCTCTCCTTCACGCTTTCGGCCGAAAGCCTCGTGATGCTCGTTCTCGGCGGCACCGGCTCGCTTTTCGGTGCGCTCTCCGGCACCGTCATCTTCATGCTCTTCGAAGATTATGTTTCGGCTGCAAACCCGTTCCACTGGCTGACGATGGTCGGCGCGTTACTGGTCGCTGTCGTCCTCCTCGCCCCGAAGGGCCTTTATGGGACCGCAACTTCCTTTTTCGTGCGTCGGAAGGAGACTGCGCAATGAGCCCCGTCTTCGAAGTCATCAATCTCAGGAAATGCTTCGGTGGCCTCGTGGTAACCAACGATGTATCGATCTCGCTGGCAGCAGGTGACCGCGTCGCGCTCATTGGCCCGAACGGCGCTGGAAAGACCACTTTCGTCAATCTCGTCACTGGCAACCTTTCGCCGGACGCCGGCGATGTCCGCCTCGGTGGCGAGACCGTGACGAGAATTGGTGCGGCGGGCCGCGTCAGGCGCGGCCTCGTCCGTTCCTTCCAGGTCACACGGCTCTTCCAGGATATGACGCCGGCCGAACACGTCGCGCTTGCGATCCTGCAGCGTGACGGACTGACTGGCCGGATGTTCGGCAACTTTCTCGCGATGCCGGACCTCATGACAGAAGTCACCTATCTGCTCGGCGCACTCGGCCTTGGCGATCTCATGTGCCGCAGGGTCGGTGAAATTGCTTATGGACAGCAGCGTCTCCTCGAGATTGCCGTCGCCACGGCACTGAAACCGAAGGTGCTGTTGCTTGATGAACCTGCTGCCGGCGTGCCGCAAAGCGATACCGCCCGGATCGAGCAGGCGCTCGCCGATCTGCCGGCCGATCTCGCGGTGTTGATGATCGAGCACGATATGGACCTCGTGTTCCGCTTCGCCAGGCGTGTCATCGTGCTTGCAGCGGGAACCATCATCTTCGACGGCTCGCCGGTCGAGGTCACCAAGGATGCGCGCGTGCGCGAGGCTTATCTCGGGAGCTATGCCAATGCCAGCCACGCCGCTTGAGGTCGACAATCTCTCCGCTGGCTATGGGCCGACGCGCGTTCTCGAAAACGTTTCGTTTGCCGTGCCCGCAGGCGCCCGCCTTGCCATCCTTGGCCGCAACGGAATGGGCAAGACAACCTTGCTTGCGACGCTTGCCGGACAGACCAGGCGTTATGACGGCCGCATCCGCCTCGGCTCCGCAGCCCTCACCGCCATGGCCAGCTCCGCTCGCGCCCGTCAAGGGCTCGGTTATGTGCCGCAGGCGCGCTGCATCTTCCCGACGCTGACGGTTGAGGAAAACCTCTTCGTCGGCCTCAAAGGCCGGCCGAAGGCGTCGCTCGAAGAGGCGTACGCGATGTTTCCACGTCTGAAGGAGCGCCGCCGCAATCTCGGCGGCCAACTCTCCGGCGGCGAGCAGCAGATGTTGTCGACTGCCCGCACGATTCTCGGCCGCCCCTCCGTTCTGCTGCTTGACGAACCTCTGGAAGGTCTCGCACCCATCATTTGCGAAGAGTTGATGGCCGCGTTTTCCGAACTCACCAAGACCGGCGACATGACGATCCTGCTTGTCGAACAACGCATCCAGAGCGCGCTCGACTTCGCCGATCAGGTCATCATCCTAGAACGGGGACGCCTTGCGTGGACCGGCACGCCCGAAGCGCTGTCGATGGATCACGCCGCCGTGGAACGTCTGCTCGGGGTTGGCGGGCTGCACTAGGTCACGTGGCGTGGCGCCTCGTCAGTCGTTATGTCGAAAGCTGCGTCATACGTGACCATGCCGGACGGCATTTCACCGCTGAAGCACAATGCCTGAAAATATTCGGCCGGAACACCTGCAAGCCTGAGGCGAGCATCCGCCTTGAAGCCGAACCGGCCGTAATACTTGGGATCGCCAAGCAGGACGCATCCCTGGGCGCCGAGTTTGCGGATGGCTGCAAGTCCGACCTTCACCAGGCCAGTACCGATTCCCTCGCCCTGCCTTTCGGGTGTTACCGCGATTGGTCCGAGGCCGTACCAGCCCAAATCCCTGCCGTTGATCATCACCGGTGAGAACGCGACATGGCCGACGATACGGCCTCCATCTTCGGCAACGAGCGTGGCGGAAAGCGCTCTGTTCCCGCGCAAGGCATCGACGATTGCCGCTTCGGTCCGGCTGCTGTAGGCCTTGCCGGCAAACGCCGTGCTGACCAGCTCGCGGATCGCCGGAATATCGGCTTTTGTCTCATTGCGGATGCGCATGATGAACTCCATTGCAGTGCCGCACATAACAGACCGGAGCGCCTTGCGTCAAAACGATGCTTGCATCGAACCAAGGACTCCTCTTCAATCAGGCACCGCAATGAAGGAGCGCGCCCCGCTTGTCTTTCCCCTTATTCGACCTCACCGGCCGCCGAGCGCTTGTTACCGGCTCCAGCCAGGGCATCGGTTATGGGCTGGCCCTCGGCCTTGCAGAACACGGCGCTTGCCTGGTCATCAATGGCCGCAATGCCGAGAAGGCGGCAGCTGCAGCAGAGACGATCAGGGCGAGAGGACTGCATGCGCTAAGTGTCGCCTTCGACGTGACCGATGCTGCCGCCGCGCGCGAAGGCGTCGCCTATATCGAAAGCGAGATCGGCCCGGTCGACATCCTCGTCAACAATGCCGGAATGCAGTTTAGAACGCCGTTGGAATCTTTCCCGATCGAAAAGTGGGATGAACTGCTTAAGACCAATGTCTCAAGCATTTTCTATGTCAGCCAGCCCGTGGCGCAGGCGATGATCGGGCGCGGCAGGGGCAAGATCATCAACATCGCCTCTGTCCAGGCTGAACTCGCCCGGCCGGGCATTGCTCCTTATACGGCGACCAAGGGTGCAGTCAGAAATCTCACCCGCGGCATGGCGACCGACTGGGCAAAGTACGGCCTGCAGGTGAATGCGATCGCCCCCGGCTATTTCAAAACGCCGCTCAACCAGGCGCTGGTGGACGATCCGAAATTCTCCGCCTGGCTGGAGACGCGCACACCTGCAGGCCGATGGGGCAATGTCGAGGAACTGGTCGGCGCGGCGGTCTTTCTCGCTTCGGACGCTTCCTCTTTCGTCAACGGCCATATGCTGATGGTCGATGGCGGCATCGCCGCCAGCCTCTAGTATTGCCGGCTGCGCGAACGCAACCGGCAAGATTCCGTGGATCTGCCAATAGGACGGCCTTGCAATCGTTTGACCTCAATCTTGTGACATTCAATCCGGCGAAGATGGATTAGAAAGTGGAGAATTGTATTTTCGCCCCGGAAGAGCCACCTAATAGAACAGGAGATGTCCGCCGGCTTTCAGACTCGGGCATTTCCGTTTACGCAAAGCAAACCATATCCGGCTGCTTTCGGACCAACTCCTGCTGCCTTAGGAAAATCTACTCCTTCTGCTGCTAGCGATTGGGAGAATAGGCAAGATAGAGGCACCCCCGCGGAATTCCGCACTTCGCATCAGGGTTAAACTATGATTACGATAGCGCTGTGCGGGAGCCCGATTTTGAAGAACCATGAGTAACGATCAGTTTCAGGTAAAATTTTGGGGCGTTCGCGGCAGCATCCCGGTATCGGGCCCCGAATTCGATCACTACGGCGGCAACACCACCTGCATCGAACTGCGCTGCGGCGGCCACCGGTTGATCTTCGACGCAGGCTCCGGGCTGCGCGAGGCCGGGCTTGCGATGCTCAACGAAGGCGTCAAGCAGGTCGATCTGTTCTTCAGCCACTGTCACTACGACCACATCATTGGATTGCCCTTCTTCAAGGCGATTTACTATCCCTCGATCAGTCTCAACATCTGGTCCGGCCATCTCGACGGCAAGATGAGCACCAAGGATATGGTCGATCAGTTCATCAGCCCGCCCTGGTTTCCGGTAAAGACCGATATCTGCCAGGCAACGATGAACTTCCGCGATTTCCATGCCGGCGACATGCTTTCTCCGCGCGAAGGTGTGCGCATTAAGACCTACAAGCTGAACCATCCAGGCGGGGCGATCGGCTATCGCATAGAGTGGGGCGGCCGGATCGTCGCGCTTGTATTCGACGTCGAGCATATCCCCGGCACTTATGACCCGGTGTCTCTGGAATTGATGAAGGATGCGGATCTGGCGATCTACGACTGCACCTACAACGAAGACGAGATGCAGCGTTTCAAGGGCTTTGGCCACTCGACCTGGCAGCACGGCATCGAATTGGCCAAAAAGGCAGGAACGAAACGCTTCGCGCTCTTCCATCACGCGCCTTCGCGCACGGACGAGCAGCTTGGCCAGATGGAAAAGAATGCCCAGGCAGCATTCCCCGGCGCCTTCGCCGCGCGTGACAATCAGGTCGTCGACATCTGATCTTTCAGCAGCTCAGCTGCCGGTTTCCATAAAATCGCCTGATGACTGTTGGCCTCCGAGAGAAATGCTTCGGTAAATTTCCACGCCGTCTCGTCATGCGCGAGGTGATGGGTCAGCAAACCGACCGGCTCGTTTCGGCCTTCGAAGCGGTCCTGCAGTTCTCCCACAAGTTCGCTTACAATTTCGTCATGCGGCCGGCCGACGCGCGGCCCCTTTCCGGCCGCTCGCCGTCCCATGATATCGATATGGGTGTTGAGGAGCGGGATCGCCGCCTCCGCGGTCGCCCGACCGAACGTCGACAGGCATTCGAAACCAAGTGCCGGGAGCTTGGCAACAAGGCTGCCGTCGATGCGGTTCCATGGCGGCACCAGCATGGGAATGAACCTGGCCGGATGCAGCCGGTTCAGCGTCAGGAAGCCATCATAAAGTTCGCCAAGCACGGCCTCGGCCAGCCGGTGTCGGCCAAGTTCCTGCTTTTTTTCTTTCGGCGGCGCATAATTCTCGTGCGACCAGCCGTGCACGGCAACACTGACCCCGCTCGCACCCGAAAGCCGTTGAGAAAGTGCTGGACCGGTCTTTGCCGGGATGACGGCAACGGTCACCGGGATCTCATGCGCGCTGGAGAGGCCGAGCAATCTGTCGAGCGCCGCCGTCGGCTCGATCGCATCGTCATCGCGCCACCAGAAGCGGGCCACTCTTCCAGCCTCCCGCCAGCGCGCGAGTTCCTCACGAAGGGGTTTCCAGGTCGAACTGCCGCTCAAGGTTCAACTCCTGCGTATCGTTTCAGTATTCTGTCGAGGTCCAGGGCGGCGAACTCCAGCGATCGCTCCTCCAGCACGAAGTGCCGCGCCGCCGCACCCATTTCCTGGCGTCGCACCGGATCGTCCAGCAGGCGGCCGGTGGCGGCGGCAAAGGCGCTGACATCGCCATCTGCCGTCAATATGCCTGTCACCCCGTCTTCAACGACCGCCGGCACGCCCGCTGTTCGCTGCGCCACCACAGGCAGGCCGGCCGCCTGCCCCTCGAGATAGGCAAGGCCATAGGCTTCACCGCAACCGGGCCAGACATAGATTCCCGATCGAGCGAGCAGACTTGCGACGTCTGACGCACTGCGTTCGCCCAGCCAATCGATGCGGGCGGGCGCGAAATCCGAAAACAGCGCCTCGACTTGCGCCCGCATCGGGCCATCGCCGATGATGCCGAGCGTCCAGGCCTTGTCTTCGATCACGCGCAGTGCCGCAGCCAGCACCTTATAGCTCGCCATCTTGTCGCCGGCGCGCATCATGGCGACCGTCACGAGCCGTTTCGAATCCGGCCGCAGATCGATGTTTTTGATCGATGCGGTGTCGATGAACGGCTTGATTGAAGCAAGACGGGCCTCGGGAACAGCCTGCCTGATCCCTGCCCCGTCGCGTTCAGTGAGCACGATGTTGACCGCCGCCTGCCGGATTGCCGCCGCAACCGTCGCCTGCGCCGATGCCCAGCCGGTGGCATCGCGTTTGCGGGAATAGGACGCCTCGGCAGTGACGTAGGGAATACCGAATTCGGCCGCAAGCACCGGTCCGAAAGGATCCGGCGATTTGTAGTACGGGTGATAGCAGAACCACAGATGCGGTTTTGGTCCACGGCGCCACGTGCTTTTTAGCCGGAAAAGCTCCGCCTGCCTTTCGCCTTCAAGCATCGTTGCTGCCTCGGGAGTTGGCGCAAAATTGCGGAACTCGGAGGCGATCTCGACCGAATGACCGGAACGACGCAGCGCCTCGACAAGCAGCCGTGCCATCAGGCGATCGCCGGATGGTGTCGGATGGTTTGGGGATTTCAGCGGCGCGTAAAATGCAATCCGCATCAGGACGCTCCGTTGAACAAGCGCTTTCTTGCGCCGCCCGTCCAGCCTATCGCAAAAATGACCGCTATTGTCCGTTTCCTTAAAAGTTACTGATCAACATATGGAATGTGATCGTGGCTGGAGAAGAGGGCATTTCGCTTTCACCTCAACATCTCTAGAGCATGATCCTCGAAGCTGTGAAACGGTTTTCCGCAGATCACGCTCCAGTCTCGAACTGGTGGCGGATTCAGATTTAGGCAAAGACGATCTAAAGTTAACCGACTTCCGGCATATGCAGGCGAACGTCAAGAACGGAAATGAATGGCAACCATCGCGGATTCAGGCATTTTTTCGGGGCGCAACATCCGGCGCGCCCGGCTCGGCTCAGGCCTTGTCATGTTCACTTTCGTGGTCCTCCACCTGTCGAACCATGCACTCGGCCTGATTTCCGTCGCTGCTGCCGATGACGGCCGACGGCTGTTTGTCGCCCTCTGGCGAAATCCGTTCGGCACGCTGATCTTCTACAGCGCGATCTTCATTCACATCGCGCTGGTGCTTCGCTCGCTATACATGCGTCGCAGCCTGGTCATGCCAAACGGTGAAATGGCCCAGATCGTGCTCGGCCTCGCCATCCCGCTGCTCTTGATCGATCATGTGATCGGAACCCGTATCGTCCATGAACTTTACAGGTATGCCGACAACTACGAAACGGTCGTTCGCCAGCTGTGGATCCTCTCCTTCGGCAACGGCATCCGGCAGGCAGTCGCGCTGATCGTCGTCTGGACCCACGGCTGCATCGGCCTGCATTTCTGGCTGCGCTACCGGCCTTGGTACGACGGTCTCGCACCGCTGCTTCTGGCCCTTGCCATCCTGCTGCCCGTGCTTTCGCTGCTCGGCTTTATCGAGATGGGCCGCACGATTGCCGAGCCGGACTATGAGGGTCTTGTCGATACCGGGCGCTATCAGGAAAACCTGAATACCCGCTATTATTCCGACCCTCACGCCCAGCGGCAAATCGTGATGATACGCGCCGGGCTCTATGGCAGCTTCTCGCTGGCGCTTCTGTCCGTCGTCGCCGCGCGCACCCGCCGCAAGTGGAAGGAGCGCACTGACCAGATTGTCGTGCACTATCCGGGGGGTGAGACGATCAAGGTGCCACGCGGTTTTACGGTGCTGGAGGCGAGCCGTCTCGGCGGGCTGCCCCACTACTCGGTCTGCGGCGGCAAGGGACAGTGCTCCACCTGCCGGGTTCAGATCCTCGGCGATTACCAACGCCTGCCGCAACCTGATCAACTGGAGCAGAAGACACTCGAGCGCATCAATGCGGCGCCGGACGTGCGTCTCGCCTGTCAGCTGCGCCCGGACCATGACATCACCGTCGCGCCACTTCTGATCCCTGCGACCGAAACGGCCCTTCCTGCCAACACGCAGGAAACAAGTCCTGGCCGGGAGCGTGAAATTGCCGTGCTTTTCTGTGACATTCGCAATTTCACGAGTCTGACGGAAACGCGACTGCCTTTCGACATCGTTTTCCTGCTCAACCGCTACTTCGCCCTCGTCGGCAAGGCAGTGGAACAAGCCGGCGGACGGATAGACAAGTTTATCGGCGACGGCGCCATGGCCCTTTTTGGCATCGGCGCTTCGCCCGGCGAGGCCTGCCGCCAGGCGCTGAAAGCGGCCGAAACGATCACGTCGGAAATTGAAAAACTCGGCGCCGAACTCGCCGATGAACTGACGATACCGCTTCAGATCGCGATCGGCATTCATTTTGGACCGGCCGTCGTCGGGACGATGGGGTACGGCAGGGTGCGAAATCTCACCGCCGTCGGCGACACGGTAAACGTTGCCAGCCGCCTTGAAAACGCCGCCAAGGAGTTCGGTGCAGCGCTCGTCATTTCCGAGCCTGTGGCCGATCTGTCGGGCGCCGATATGCGCGGCATCGAAAGCCGCGACATCAGCGTGCGCGGCCGGGCGCTGCCTTTGAAAGTCTATGTGATCCACAAGGAACGGGCGGGTTGGCCGCTCAATGGGAAAGCCTGATGGCCGTTGACGCGCTGGGATCAAAAAAATACTGGCGAAAGCGCCTGCGCAGAGCGCGGAACGCCGTGGCAAGCCGCTTCTTCGACACGCGCTTCGGCCGGCGGCTGCTTATCGAGAACATCGGCCCGCGGGTCGTTTCCATGACCGTTGATGCCGGCGATCATCTGATGACCTTTTCGCCATCCGACTATATCGGCCGCAAAGTCTTCCGGAAGGGGCATTTCGAGCGCGGGAACGTCGACCGGCTCCTGGCGGTGCTGCGCGAGCGCGGCCTTTTGCGAAAGGACGGCGTGCTGCTCGAGCTTGGCGGCAATATCGGCACGCAGACGGTCTATTTCGCGCTGAGCAACGCTTGTTCGCGCATCGTCAGCGTCGAACCTGATCCTCGCAATTTCAAGCTGCTGCAAACCAACATTGGCCAGAACCGGCTGGAGGAGACGGTCACGCTCGTCAACTGCGCCGCAGGCGAGACTGCAGGCGAGATCGACTTCTTTCTCAACGCCACGAACCATGGAAAGAGCAGCGCCATTCGACAGAGTTCATCGGATATGAAGGTGAGCGTCCCGGTAAAGCCGGTGAGCGACATCCTCCGCGAGGCAGGTCTCAATCCGAACGACGTCAGCCTCGTGTGGATGGACATCGAAGGCTACGAACCTGTCGCCTGCCGCTCCATGGCTCCGCTGATGTCGCGGCGCGTGCCGCTCTACATGGAATTCACACCCATTTTCTACGGCCCCGAACAGACCCGCGATTTCGTAACGATGCTTGCCGGCTGCTATGAGGATTGCGTCGTCTTCTTCGAGGAGGGCGAGCAGGAAATGAAGGTCGGCGACCTGCCAGGCGGCGTTGATCAGTACGACGTCCTCTTGCTGCCTTGATCCCTCGCTTGCGGCCCCCCGGCGTGCATGCATGGCAAGGGATTGATGGCCGTTGAGGCCAGCAAGGACGACCGAAGCCGACGCAAGCGTGGGTTATGCGTCCCGCTTGCCGCATTGCTGGCGACATGACGTCTTTGACCGTCGTCTCCTGCTTGTCATCGGTGCGGACGACCGGACCGAAGGCGCCTCATCGAATGCACAACCGAGCTGCGCAGGAAGTGGGCTTTTGGCCACGGCGCGGGAAACCTGCGCACCTAAGCAGGCTTATTTCCTCCGGTAGAGAAAATACCGTCCTTCCTTGATGCCGTCAGGCAGCGGCAGCGGCTCAAGCTCCGGCCAATCGAGCGGTAGACCGCTGACGGCGACGCCGCCCCTTGTAAGAACGCCGGCCACCAGCTGCGGCAGCCAGGTCAGCGTTATTGCGTCAATCTCGTCATGGCCCGTCCCGATATCGGCATGGGCAAGTGCTGCACCGATACCGATGAAGGCCTGGCCGCTTTCGCGGATATCGCCCGTCACCATGTCGTCGGCAGGCGGGGTCGAGGCCGAATAGGAATGCACCTCGCGATCGAATGCGATTATGCGGCGGGTCGGGAAGTGCTCGCGCAAATGATCGTAGGTCCGGCCGTTCCCAAGGCCGAACTCCAAGACCGGTCCTTCTGTCTCCTTCACCAGATCACAGATGGAATTGAGGATGTCGCGCTGAGCCGTCAAACGGCGGATGAAGCTGTCGAGTCGGCTCATCTATGTCCTTGTCCGTCATTCACTTTTGCAATCCGGTGCTATCACATGAAACTGCGCAAAGTCGACCACCGTAAATCAAAATGCGGTTGCCGCGGCGACACGCGTCTGTGATAAGGTCGGATCATGAATGCCGTTCCGGCTCAACAATTCTTCGCGCCAGTGCCGGTCTTCACCGATTTCGAGGACGTGACCGATGCTGGAAACTACCGGCCACGGCGCGACGGCTGGATTTTGCCGCTTGCATAGATCGCCGGACCGCCGCAGGCGGGCGAGGCCGGACGCTACACGACCGGCAAAATGGCGG
>NZ_JABEPH010000151.1:0-13062 GCF_013004495.1 Rhizobium sp. SEMIA 4085 | reverse complement strand
GGGCAAGTCTTGCTCCCCCGCTTATTCACCTTGGCTTGAGGCATTAGTGAGCCAGCCACTCTCACACCCGCTTCATCCGCTCCACCGCCATCAGTACCCGCTCCGGCGTTGCCGGGGCGTCGAGCCGTGGGCAGACCTTGTAGTCGGCGACGCTGGCCACCGCCATCGAGAGTGCTTCGAGCACGGAGATCGCCAGCATGAGCGGCGGTTCGCCAACGGCCTTCGAGCGGCCGATGGTGGGCTCGGCATTCTCCGACCATTCGGCGAGACGGACGTTGAAGATCTTCGGCCGGTCGGAGGCAAGCGGGATCTTGTAGGTCGAGGGCGCATGCGTGCGCAGCCGGCCCTTGTCGTCCCACCAGAGTTCTTCCGTCGTCAGCCAGCCCATACCCTGCACAAAGCCGCCTTCCACCTGGCCGATGTCGATCGCCGGATTCAGCGAGCGGCCGACGTCGTGCAGGATGTCGGTGCGGTCAATCAAGTATTCGCCGGTCAGTGTGTCGATCGAGACTTCGCTGCAGGCGGCGCCGTAGGCGAAATAATAGAACGGCGTGCCGCGCCCTGCTGCCCGATCCCAGTGGATTTTCGGCGTCTTGTAGAAGCCCGCTGCCGAGAGCTGCACGCGGGCGAAATAAGCCTGCTTGATGAAATCGGGGAAGGGGATTTCCTTCTCGCCGACGCGCACCCGGTTCGGCAAAAAGACGATTTCTGCCGGATCGATGCTCCATTTGTCTGCGGCGAAGGCAACGAGCCGCTCCTTGATCTGCCGCGCAGCGTCATAGGCGGCCATGCCGTTCAGGTCGGAACCGGAGGAGGCGGCGGTCGCAGACGTGTTCGGAACCTTGCCGGTGGTCGTCGCGGTGATCTTCACGCGGTCGATATCGACCTGGAAGCTTTCGGACAGCACCTGCGCCACCTTGGTATAAAGGCCCTGGCCCATCTCCGTGCCGCCATGGTTCAGGTGGATCGAACCGTCCTGATAGATATGCACCAGGGCGCCCGCCTGGTTGAAGGCCGTCATCGTGAAGGAGATGCCGAATTTCACGGGCGTCAGCGCAATGCCCTTGCGGATGTAGCGGCTGTCGCGGTTGAAGCCGATGATGGCATTGCGGCGGGCCTGGTAATTGGCGCGCTCCTCCAATTCCTCGACGATGCGCAGGATGATGTTGTCTTCAACTTCCTGGTGGTAGGGCGTCGTCGTGCGGCCGGAACCGGGCTGGCCGTAGAAGTTCAGTTTGCGGATTTCGAGCGGGTCCTTGCCAATCGCATAAGCGATCTCTTCGATGAAGCGCTCGGCTCCCAACATGCCCTGCGGCCCTCCGAAGCCGCGGAAGGCAGTATTCGAGGGGGTATGCGTCTTCAGCGGCATCGAGGTCAGATGCACATGCGGATAGAAATAGCTGGAATCGGCATGGAATAGGGCGCGGTCCGTCACCGGGCCGGACAGGTCCGACGAGAAGCCGCAGCGCGCCGCATAGGTTGCGTCGACAGCGTGGATGCGGCCTTCATTGTCGAAGGCGAGCTCGTAATCCACCAGGAAGTCGTGGCGCTTGCCCGTGGCGCTCATGTCCTCGTCGCGGTCGGGGCGGAATTTAACGGCACGTTTCAGCTTTTTGGCGGCGATGGCGGCAAGCGCTGCAAACTGGTTGCCCTGCGTTTCCTTGCCGCCGAAGCCGCCGCCCATGCGGCGCACATTCACCGTAACGGCATTCGACGGAATGTTCAGCACGTGGCCGACGATATGCTGGATTTCGCTCGGATGCTGCGTGGAGGACCAGACGGTCACCTCGTCGTCCTCGCCGGGGATCGCCATGGCGACGTGGCCTTCGAGGTAAAAATGCTCCTGCCCGCCGATGCGTATTTGGCCCTTCAGCCGGTGCGGGGCATTGTCCATCTCGGCCTTGGCATCGCCGCGCTGCAGTGTCATCGGCGCGATGACGAGCGGGCTGCCGTTTTCGAGCGCGCCGTCGATATCGCTCCAGTGCGGCAGATCGCGATACTCGATCTTCGCCTTCTGTGCGGCCTTCCGTGCTGCATCGCGGGTCTCGGCGATCACCGCAAAGACCGGCTGGCCGTGGAACTCGACCTCGGTTTCGGCAAGCAGCGGCTCGTCATGGCTGCCATTTGAACTGACGTCGTTGACGCCCGGCACGTCCTTGCCGGTGAAGACCCAAAGGACGCCGGGGTGCCGGCGGACTTCGGAAAGGTCCATGCTGAGGATCTCGGCATGGGCGCGCTCGGACATTCCGAGCGCGCCGTGCAGCAGGCCCGCGGGTTCCGGAATATCGTCGATATAATCGGCAGTTCCGGTGACATGCTTATGCGCTGAATCATGTTTCAGCGCGCTGTGCATGGGACCGCTGATGATGACCTTGGCGGTGTCGAAGGTGGATTTATCCATCAGATGGCTCCTCCGAGTTGCCTGCACTGGCGTTTGGTGCCGGCTCTCGCTGCTCAGGCGTGGGTGCTCGGCTTAAGCCCGAGCATGACGGCCCCGGCGGGGAGAAGGTGGCGGCAGCCGGATGAGGGGGGCCGCTTGCGACGATGTTGATGATCGTCATCACGCCACCCCCTCGAACCGCTTCAATTCCACTGGCGTTCCAACCGTTTCCAGGTAAAAGCGCCTCAGCAGGTTCTTTGCCGTCAGTTGCCGGTATTCGGCGGTGGCGCGCCAGTCGCTCAGCGGCTGGAAATCGGCGTCGAAGGCGTCGCGTGCCCTGTCGACCGTTTCCTCGTTCCACGGTTTGCCGATGAGATCGGATTCGACGGTGCGGGCGCGCTTCGGCGTTCCGGCCATGCCGCCGAAGGCGATGCGGATGTCGTTGACGTCGCCTGCCTCATCGAGTGTTAGATAGAAGGCGCCGAGCACGGCAGTGATGTCCTCATCGCGGCGTTTGGTGATCTTGTAGACCGCGAACTGGCTGCCTTCGGCCGGGTAGGGCATGAAGACGCTCTCGACGAATTCGCCAGGCTTGCGGTCCTGGTTGCCGTAGTCGATAAAATAATCCTCGAGCCGCAGCATGCGCGTGCCCGTTGCACAGCGCAGCTTCAGCGTGGCGCCAAGCGCGATCAAAGGCGGCGGGCTGTCACCGATCGGCGAACCGTTGGCGATATTGCCGCCAATCGTACCCATGTTGCGCACCTGTTCGCCGCCGATGCGGTTGATGAGATTGCCGAGCGTCGGTAGCTTCGGCGCAAGGATTTCGAAAGCCTTGGTATAGGTGACGCCCGCACCGATCGTCACGCCGCCATCCGTGGTCTTGATCGCCTGCAGTTCGTTCAGGTGATTGATGAAGATGGCAGGACTCAAGGCGCGCATCTGTTTCGTCACCCAGAGTCCGACATCGGTGGAACCGGCGATGACGGTTGCCTGCGGTTCATCGGCCAGAACGCGCGCCAACGCCTCGACCGAGCCGGGAACGATCAGCCGGTCCTCGCCGGAAACAATGGTGATCGTTTCGCGTGTCTGCATCGCCCAGAGCCTGGAGACGATTTCAGAGCGGGTCTTTTCGAGCGGATCAAAGAGCGTGCTCGGACGCGCACGGCCGACGGCTTCGGCCGCCTTGACGATCGGCTCGTAACCGGTGCAGCGACAGAGATTGCCCTGAAGCGCCTTTTCGATCTCGGGCCGTCCGGGTTTTTCGTTGGAAAGCCAGAGGCCATAGAGCGACATCACGAAGCCCGGCGTGCAGAAACCGCATTGCGAACCGTGGTAGTCCACCATCGCCTGCTGTACCGGATGCAGCGTGCCGTTCCTGGCGGCCAGATGCTCGACGGTGACGACATGCGTGCCGTTCAGCGATCCTAAGAAGCGAATACAGGCATTGACCGTCTCATAGAAGAGCTTGCCGTCGAGCAAGCGGCCAACGAGCACCGTGCAGGCGCCGCAATCACCCTCGGCGCATCCTTCCTTCGTGCCGGTCAGCCGGCGCCTCAACCGCAGAAAATCGAGAAGCGTCTCGGAGGGGTAGACATCGCTCAGCGTGATGTCCTCGCCGTTGAGGATGAAGCGGATGCTGTCTTTCATGTTGTTCCTTGTTCTTGTTTTTGAAATGGTTATGCCGCAGTCCAGCCCCCGTCAATCGAGATGTGGGTGCCGGTCACCTGCCGGGCGTCGTCACTGGCGAGGTAGAGCGCCATGGCGCCGATCTCCTCGGCCTTGACGAATTCGCGCGTCGGCTGGGCCTTGAGGATGACCTCGGTCTTTACCTGTTCCTCCGTCATCCCGCGGGCCTTGGCGGTATCCGGTATCTGCTTTTCGACGAGCGGCGTCAGCACATAGCCGGGGCAGATGGCGTTTACCGTCACGCCGAATTCGGCAAGTTCGAGCGCCGCTGTCTTCGTCAGGCCTAATATACCATGTTTTGCGGCCACATAGGCGGATTTGAAAGGCGAGGCGACGAGGCCGTGCGCCGAGGCGATATTGATGATGCGGCCATGCTTCTTCGCCTTCATCTGCGGGATGGCGGCGCGCATCGTATGAAACGAGCTCGACAGGTTGATGGCGATGATCTGGTCCCATTTCTCGATCGGGAAATCCTCGATCTTCTCGACATGCTGGATGCCGGCATTGTTGACCAGCACGTCGACGGTGCCAAAGGTCTTCGCCGCCGTGGCGATCAGGTCTGCAATCTCCGCGGGTTTCGTCATATCCGCTGGGTGGTAGAGGGCATTTCCCTCGGACAGCGATTCAAGCCGTTCCACTATCGCCTTGATTTCGTCCGCCTTTCCGAAGCCGTTGATGACGACATTGTCGCCCTTTCGGGCAAAGGCGGTGGCGATCGCAAGCCCAATGCCGCTGGTGGATCCGGTGACGACAACGGTTCTCTTCATGCTGTACTCCCTATGGCTTGTTTTCGCGACGCAATATCGCGAAGGTTATGCCCAAAGCGGCGCTTCTGGCAATCGCGCGGGAGAGACGATTTGCAGGCTGGAAAGAGAGCAGCCGAGCGCTGGTTCTTTTTCGTTTTATTTTCTTTTCAGGTTCGCTTTGGTGCCTTATTGATTTCTGCAACAAGGCAATGCGCATGGGAGGGACAGGCGTGAGCGGATATGTTTTGGCGATCGATCAGGGCACGACATCGACGCGGGCGATCATTTTCGATAGCGAGATGAGGATCGCCGGCGCGGGCCAAAAGGAGTTCACGCAGATCTATCCGCGTTCCGGCTGGGTCGAACACGATCCGGAGGAGATCTGGGATTCGGTGGTCTCCACCATCCACATGGCGCTGCGCGAGGCGAAGATCGAAGCCAAGGACATCGCGGCACTTGGCATCACCAACCAGCGCGAGACTGTTGTCGTGTGGGAACGCGAGACCGGCAAGCCGATCCAGAACGCCATCGTCTGGCAGGACCGCCGCACGGCGAGATACTGCGACAATCTCAAGCGCCAGGGCCTCGAAAAGACGTTCACGAAGAAGACCGGGCTGATCCTCGATCCCTATTTCTCGGGCACCAAGCTTTCCTGGCTGCTGGCCAATGTGAAGGGAGCACGGGCGCGTGCCGCCAAGGGCGAGCTTTGCTTTGGCACCATCGACACCTTCCTGATCTGGCGGCTGACCGGCGGCAAGAGCTTTGTCACCGACGCCACGAATGCCTCGCGCACGCTGATGTACAATATCGCCGAGAACAAATGGGACGAAGACCTGCTCGAAATCCTGCGCGTGCCGGCCGCCATGCTGCCGCAGGTGAAGGACTGTGCAGATGAGTTCGGCGTTGCCGATGCCTCGATCTTCGGCGCCGCGATCCCGATTCTCGGCGTAGCCGGCGATCAGCAGGCCGCGACCATCGGCCAGGCCTGCTTCGAGCCTGGCATGATGAAATCGACCTACGGCACAGGCTGCTTCGCGCTCTTGAACACCGGCGCCGACTTGGTGCGCTCCAAGAACCGGCTGCTTACCACGATCGCTTACCGCCTAAACGGCGAAACGACCTACGCGCTCGAAGGCTCGATCTTCATTGCTGGCGCGGCCGTGCAGTGGCTGCGCGACGGCCTCGGGATCATCGACCGCGCTTCCAAGACCGGCGAGCTTGCGGAACGGGCCGACCCGACACAAGAGGTCTATCTCGTCCCCGCCTTCACCGGACTTGGCGCGCCGCATTGGGACCCGGAGGCGCGCGGCGCGATTTTCGGCCTCACCCGCAACAGCGGTCCAGCCGAATTCGCCCGCGCGGCGCTCGAAGCCGTGTGCTACCAGACCCGCGACCTGCTTGATGCCATGCAAAAGGACTGGAAGAACGGCAAGGACGACACGGTGCTGCGCGTCGACGGTGGCATGGTCGCCTCCGACTGGACGATGCAGCGGCTGGCAGACTTGCTCGAAGCTCCCGTCGATCGCCCGGTCATCCTCGAAACCACCGCCCTCGGTGCTGCCTGGCTTGCCGGGAGCAGGGCGGGTGTGTGGCCCGACCGCAAGACCTTCTCCGCCAGGTGGAAGCGCGACCGGCGCTTCGAGCCGGACATGGATGAGAAGACGCGGGCCGCCAAGGTCAAGGGATGGCGCAATGCTGTAAAGCGGACGTTGAGCGAAGTTTAGCGTTCGTCTTGGCGCAGCTATTGCCCGCTTTAAGCGGCAATTGCTTGCCGCTTGCGCCTTGCGGGGGGAACGTAGAGCCAGCCGGCGCCGCTGCGATCGGCAACGGCCTTGATGGCGAGCGACAGGCCGATCGCGATGATCACGACAAGAGGTGCGGTCACATAACCGCTTGCCGCGTGCGCCTTCACCAGCGTTGCGATCGCCGCCACAAGCAGGGAAGCAATCATGACGTGCGTCACATAGACCGGAAGCGTGTTACGCCCGAAATAGGCGAAAGCGTGCCGAACTGGCTGCAGCCGCGACATCAGTACAGCGGTTCCGCAAAGCCATGCCAGGCCGGCGATGGAAGAGATCAGCGCCCAACTGCCTTTCTCGATGGCCTGTAGCCGCCAGCGCAACAGATAGAGTGCCGCAAACAGCAGGAAGCCGCCGAATGCCATCAGAAGCGGGCGCTGCGTGATCGTGCCGACCACGGATTTTCCGTACCAGCAACCGAAGAGGAAGAAGACGAAATACTGCAGCACATTGCGATGGGTAAAGAGATCGATCTGCAGATGCTCGCCGAAAGTCAGGATCGAGACCATGGCGGCGATCGCGATCGACGTCGCATGATGGGCGGAAGAAAGAAGCTTCGTGGCGACCATGAAGATTGCCAGTGCCCAGATGAACCAGATGCCTGTATTGGGCGCCCACCACATCTCGATCAACTGGTAGGGATCGCTGCCTTCGGCCGGTACCAGGGCATTGGTCTGGATATAGTGGAAGAACAGCCAGCGCGCGGTGCTCCAGACGGCGAAGAGATAGATGAGCAGCCAGATCTTCCGGCTCAGGAAGTCGCGCCAGGGCGCCTGTACGGCCGATGCCGCAAGAAAGCCGGAGACGGTGAAAAACAGCGGCATCCGGATCGGCGTCATGATGCCGCTGATGCGGGCATAAAGGTCCGGCGCAATCTCGTGGAAGTCGTGGTAGAGGAGCGTGTGGTAGATGACCACGAGGATGATCGACATCCCCTTGGCGATGTCGAGCCAATCGATGCGGGTCTTTTCCTGCCGCATGGTTCCCTCTCTCGACCGTGCACTGCAGCAGGAAACAAATAGACGAAATGCGTCAAAAGCGTGGGCGTATCGCCAATCTCTATCAGGGGATGAAATGCGCAGCAGGGCTCGTTGCCAATTCTGTAATGGTACAATGCATTCTCATCAGTACAGGAGGTGATCACGAGTGCACGCGTCCCGCCTTTCACACTGGAAACCGCAACGCAGAAAATCCGCATGGCAGAAGACGGCTGGAACAGCCGCAATCCGGAAAGGGTATCGCTCGTCTATACGCCGGACAGCAGCTGGCGGAACCGGGCGGAATTCATAAACGGCCGCGCCGAGATTGTTGCGTTCCTTGCGCGCAAATGGGCAAAGGAGCTGGATTATCGCCTGATCAAGGAGCTCTGGACCTTCGGCGAGAACCGCATTGCCGTGCGCTATGAGTGGCATGACGACAGCGGCAACTGGTTTCGCTCCTACGGCAACGAGAACTGGGAATTCGATGCAGAGGGCTTGATGCAGCGGCGTTTCGCTTGCATCAACGATCTGCCGATCAAGGAATCGGACCGCAAATTCCACTGGCCGCTCGGCCGGCGGCCAGATGATCATCCCGGCCCCTCCGACCTTGGTCTTTGAAGGAAGGTGGCAGCTCTGAGAACGCTCTACGAACGCGCTGACGTGGTGCCGCTGCTTGCGGAAATCTTCCGCGAGCTGGGCTTCGAAGGAGCGACGCTGAGCCGGATCACTGAGCGGACTGGCATCGGCAAGGGCAGCCTCTATCACTTCTTTCCCGGTGGAAAGGAAGAGATGGCAGCCGCCGTACTCGCCGATGTCGACACTTGGTTCGAACAATTCGTTTACGAGCCCTGCGCCGCGAAGATCCTGCCGAAGCGATCGCGGCAATGTGGAAGAACGCC
The DNA here is from genome assembly GCF_013004495.1 of Rhizobium sp. SEMIA 4085. Lineage (NCBI taxonomy): Bacteria > Pseudomonadati > Pseudomonadota > Alphaproteobacteria > Hyphomicrobiales > Rhizobiaceae > Rhizobium > Rhizobium sp. SEMIA 4085. Next base: position 4,572 of record NZ_JABEPH010000151.1, on the reverse strand, counting down.
GACGCCTATTTCCGCTCCGGCGGCCGTATCTGCCTGGTCGGCGCCTTCGCGCTGGATGAAACCCGTGATCGATTTGCGGCCACCATCAACGGCTATTTCCAGCGCTGGATCGATGCGCTCGCCGGTGCCCTTGTCCGCAGCGGCCGCCCGGCCAACGAGGCGAGGGCGACGGCGGAGAACGCCGTGCTTGGAATACAGGCGGCTCTTGTGCTGTCGCGTGCGCTCGATGACAAGGCCTTTTCAAGCGGGCGCTGGATCAGATGGCGAAGCGATTGATCACGTCTTGAACATGGCCGGTGCGGCAACGCTGCTGCCCGCGCTCACGGGTCTTTCACCATACGGCTTGCCGATCTTCTCAACGATAATTTTTGCTGCGTCCTGTCGGATACCGGGTTACTTCTTCGTCATTGAGGAAGAGGAGTGGAAGATGCTTTACGCAATCCTTTGCTATGCCAATGAAGAGACCGTTTTCTCCTGGTCCAAGGAGGAGGAAGACGCCGTCATGGCGAAGCTCCATGCCGTGCAGGCCCCCGTTGCTCAGGCTGGAAGGCTCGGTCCGACGGGCCGGCTGATGCCGACGACGGCGGCGACCACCGTGCGCAAGGGCAAGGAAGAACCGCTCGTGCTCGACGGTCCTTTCGCGGAAACCAAGGAAGCGCTTCTCGGTTTTTACGTCGTTGATTTTGAGACCCTGGACGAGGCGATCGCTTTTTCGAAGGAGCTGTCGGCGGTCAATCCAGGCTCGACGTCCTATGAAATTCGGCCGTTTTACGTTTTCCGGCCCGGAGAAGCCTCGACATGACGGATATCGCCTGGATCGACGTTGCGCTGACTGCTGCCCGGCCGAAGGCGCTGGGCGCGCTGCTGCGTTACTTCCGCAATCTCGACATTGCGGAAGAAGCGTTTCAGGAGGCGTGTCTGCGGGCAATCCGCACTTGGCCGGAAAAAGGCCCGCCGCGCGATCCGACCGCATGGCTGATCTTCGTCGGCCGCAACAGCGGTATCGACGCAGTGCGCAAACAGGCAAAGACCCAGGCGTTGCCGGACGAAGACTTGATCTCCGACAAGGAGGATGCCGAAAGCGATATTGCCGACCGGCTGGACGAATCCAACTATCGCGACGATATCCTGCGGCTGCTCTTCATCTGCTGTCATCCCGACCTGCCTGCCACCCAGCAGATCGCGCTGGCATTGCGCATCGTTTCCGGGCTCTCTGTGCCGCAGATCGCGCGCGCCTTTCTCGTCGGCGAAAGTGCCATGGAGCAGCGGATTACCCGCGCCAAGGCACGCGTTGCGAAAGCCGGCGTGCCGTTCGAGACGCCGGGTCCCGAGGAGCGGGCGGAGCGTCTTTCGATCGTCTCGACGATGATCTACCTGATCTTCAACGAGGGCTATTCGCAGGGCGATCCGAAACGCGAGGCGGCCGCCTTCAGCGATGAGGCGATCCGGCTCGGCCGCCTCCTGCTTCGCATCTTTCCGGGCGAGCCGGAGATCATGGGGCTCTTGGCGCTGATGCTGCTGCAGATCTCGCGGCGCGACGCGCGCTTCGAGGCAAATGGCGAACTGGTACTGCTCGAAGATCAGGACCGCTCGCGTTGGAATCATGCTTTGATCAACGAAGCGCTGAATCTGCTCGACAAGGCGATCCGCCACCGCCGGCCCGGACCCTATCAGTTGCAGGCGGCAATTGCGGCTATTCATTCCCGGGCGAAGCGAGCCGAAGACACGGACTGGGAAGAGATCGATCTGCTCTACCGCGTGCTCGAGCGCCTTCAGCCGTCCCCGGTCGTCACGCTCAACCGGGCGGTTGCGATTTCGAAGCTTAAGGGACCGGAGGAGGCCTTGCGGCTTGTCGAAACGCTCGGTGAAAAGCTCGACGGCTATTTCTACTTTCATGGCCTGCGCGGCGGCCTGCTGAAGCAGATGGGCCGGGCGAGGGAGGCGCGCGAAGCCTTCGACCGCGCGATCGCGCTTGCAAATTCAGCTGCCGAAGCGGCTCACATCCGCCTGCAGATCGACAAGCTGCAGAGCGAGCCGGCACATCCGGTTGCGAAATAAACTTCAAGAAATAATCGTGGGCGATGTCGGAACGGCAAATTGCGACACGTCTTTGTAACAACCTGATGGAAAACAGGTTTCGTTCAACAGGAGGAATGCTGAGATGATTGCCGATGCAAAACATGAACTCGTTCTCGTCCGCGAATTCGATGCCCCGCGCGAAAAGATATTCAAGGCCTGGACCGATCCGGAACTTATGAAGGAATGGTTCGTCCCGCGCCCCTGGACCGTGTCCAAGGTCGAAAGCGACGTTCGCCCGGGCGGTTCGAGCCTTGTCGTCATGCGCAGCCCGGAAGGCCAGGAATTTCCAAACCACGGCGTCTATCTGGAAGTCGTCGAAAACGAGAAGATCGTCCTGACTGACGCCTATACCAGCGCCTGGGTTCCCTCCGAAAAACCCTTCATGACCGCCTTGGTGCTTCTCGAAGACCTCGGCAACGGCCGGACCAAGTACACCGCCAAGGCACTGCATTGGCGGGCCGAAGACAAGGAAGAGCACGAAAAGATGGGCTTCCACGAAGGCTGGGGCAAGGCTGCCGATCAGCTCGCCGAGCTTCTGGCCCGCATCTGACTTTCCGCAATGGAGCAGGAGATCGGTGCTGAACGCTGCTCTCCTGACCGGTCGGTATCATTGTAAAGCTGTTCGGAAAGTGATTCCGTTGAAGCTGCGAAGTGATTTATCTTACAGTAGAAATGCGAGTTTTTCGCCCGCCGACGTGCCGCGGCTGTTCTTGTGACGAGCACGGGAATCCAGCCGGCTTGCGTCCGCAAGCCGAGAAACTCTGCAGCCTGCCAGCGGACGTGCAGGTTTCCATTCAAGAACAGGGCAATGGCCCATCAACTTCATCGAACGGTCCGTTCCAGAATTTCCGGTTGCCCTCCGCTGCTTGTCTTCTTATCTCCATGGGCACATTCAACGGGATGCCGATTATGGAATTGGGCCTTTATACCTTTGCCGACGTCAATCCGAACCCTGAGCGCAGCAAGGGTGCGGAGGGGGCCGATCGGCTCAAGCATCTGATCGAGGAGATCGAGCTTGCCGATCAGGTGGGGCTCGACGTGTTCGGGCTCGGCGAACATCATCGGCCCGACTATGCCGTCTCCGCGCCCGCCGTTGTGCTTGCCGCGGCTGCGGTCAAGACGAAGAATATCCGGCTGAGCAGCGCCGTGACCGTGCTCTCCTCGGACGATCCGGTTCGCGTATTCCAGCAGTTTGCGACGCTTGATCTGCTTTCCAACGGTCGTGCCGAGATCATGGCAGGGCGCGGCTCGTTCATCGAATCCTTTCCGCTCTTCGGCTACAACCTCGAAGACTACGACCAGCTTTTTGAAGAGAAGCTTGATCTGCTGATGACGCTCCGCGAAAGCGAGACCGTCAAATGGCAGGGCGAGCTGCGGGCGCCGGTCAACGGCCGCGGTGTCTATCCGCGCCCGCTGCAGGATCCGTTGCCACTCTGGGTCGCTGTCGGCGGCACGCCGCAATCGGTGGCGCGCGCCGGTGCGCTCGGCTTGCCGGTGGCGCTTGCGATCATCGGCGGCGAGCCGCGCCGCTTTGCGCCGCTTTTCGATCTCTATCGCGAGGCTGCGCGCCGGGCAGGGCAGGACCAGGCAAAGCTGAAGACCAGTATCAACGTCCACGGTTTCATCGCCGACACGACGGATGTAGCCGCTGATCAATTCTACGGACCGCAGGCGGAGGTCATGAACCGCATCGGCCGCGAGCGGGGCTGGGGACCGACGAGCCGGGCGCATTTCGATATGTCGCGCGGCCCTTCCGGCGCGCTCTTCGTCGGAGACCCGGAGGTCGTGGCCGAAAAGATCGTCGCACATCACAAGATCTTTAGGAACGACCGCTTCCTGCTGCAGATGGCGATCGGCCTCATGCCGCATGATCAGGTGATGCGGGGCATCGAGCTCTACGGCACGAAAGTGGCCCCGCTTGTCAGAAAGGCATTGACTGACACGGGCGAAGGGGCGAAAGCCACGGCCTGAACCCGCAATGGCCTGCGCCTTGCGGCGGGCCGGGAAAAGCGATGGTAATCGAAAACGACGACGAACTGGTAAAGCTCAAGGAGATCGGCCGCATCTGCGCCAATGCCATTCAGGTGATGGCAGCAGCAGTCGAGCCCGGCATGACGACGCTGGAACTCGACCAGATCGGCCGCAAGGTCCTGGAAGATGCGGGCGCGCGTTCGGCGCCGGAATTCTGCTATCAGTTTCCGGGTGCGACCTGCATCAGCGTCAACGAGGAAATCGCCCATGGCATTCCGGGATCGCGCATGGTCCGCCCGGGCGATCTCATCAATATTGACGTCTCGGCCGAAAAGGACGGTTTTTTCGCCGATACCGGCGCCTCCTTCACCGTGCCGCCGGTCAAGCCAAAGATCGAGAGGCTCTGCCGTGACGGCAAGCGGGCGCTCTGGGTCGGCCTCAACCAGGTGAAGGCCGGTGAGCCGCTGGCGAAGATCGGCAAGGCCGTCGGCGCCTTTGCGGCAAAGAACCGCTATACACTGG